>QHZX01000370.1 GCA_003224835.1 Acidobacteriota bacterium
TGGTTCGCAGCAGTGCAATCTCATAATTCAGAAATTCTCTGCAAAGAATGGATACCCTGCCGGTCTGATCGTGCCCAACACCGACCCTACTACGCCCACGAATTGCCTTGCCCATGGGTACACGGTACTCGCGTTCAGCAATGAAGACCGGAGTAGCTTCCTGCGGAAATACAGTGTTGGGATCCGAACTATTTTTCGTTATGCAAATAAAAACGTAACGACCGCGACGCAGGATGAAAAGGATAAATCGGACAGTACTAAGAAGGTAACTACGAGCGAAAGCACTACAACCTACACCTGTTGCCAATCCGGAATAGTTGATTGGACGGTTGGCCAGGACGAAGCAATTACGGGAGGATATCTCCGTCACTGGGTTTTTCGCATAGACGGTGTTTATCCACTGTCCTTCGGCAAGGACAAAGATGCAGGCTGGCTATACGTCTTTGGCAGCGTGGCCGTCCGGCTGCAGCGCAATACAACTTTTCCAAGTTTGATCCTCAAGTCCGATACCAGCAGCGCCGTTCCATCCGACCCTAATGTAGCGTTGCTGCCTTTGAAGCAACCAGACAAAGACTTCTTCCGCTTCGGCGTAGCCATCGGAGTTGATAAGTTGTTTTCGAAGCTGGCGACGAAATAGGTCGAGCGCTAGATCAACGGCGAACTGAGTGGAAGAAAGGAACCGAAATTAAAGAGGAGATCAAGCGTGCGTGCGAAGCACTCCTGCCGGAAAAATGAATTCACACTAGCCAGCGATGGAGTGAGGTCGCGACTGCAGTTCATTCCGAACGGCGAGAGGACTCTCTCTGTGGTTTGCCCAGTGCGTCAGCTGCGCGGTCGATCATCTCGCGGGTGATGCGCGAGTTTTCAATCACAGTGTTGCCATAAGCAAAGCTCCGCCGCTGCTGTTCTTTTTCTTCTGGAGTGAGGACAACGCTCTTTGCGGCCGCAAGCAGGTCTTGGAGATTTTTTGTCGTGGATTATCCTCCCACTTCGAAGTACCCCAGTCAAATCAAAGGTTGGCTTGAATAGGCCACCACCTGCTTCAGAGAGTTTCAAGAAAGATTTTCAGATCTGTTCCCTCAATTTCCGACAAAGTCATGTCCCGAGCTATCTTCCAATTCTGCGACTTGTTCCACCTCGACTGGCGATCCTTTAATCGCTCATACGGGGCGAGAGCAGCGTGTTGACTTCCAACTGCCGTCTTAATTGCCGATTCTGAAAAATAGTTTTCAGTAGCTCGTCGTTCTAAGACGTGGCAATTAATGTTCGCTGCAACACAACTGCGCTGAAAATTTTCTCGTGCGCTGCTCAGAGTCTCTCCGGGTGACGAACGTTCGCTGTCGATCAGGGCGGAAACTTTCTCAGAAATACGCTTGAGTTCCTCCAGTTCTAACTCCGAAACACCATTTATTAGCGAAGAGCCACCCAGCGGTAAGAGTATTACTCTGTGTTCTTTCTTCAGCATCCGAAGAAATTGTTGAATTGTCCTCACCTCTGTTGGGCCTTCGACAAGCAAAATCCTGTCGAACCCTAGCTCTTTGTAACCGGAGAAGCTGAGCTCGCCAAGAAATTCTGCCAACCTAGGAACCGATTCAAAGGGATATGCCTCACTATGGCCCTGCGACTCTCGCCGCAGCGCATATACACGGTCCGATGCGGCTCGAGCAAGGCCCATGTTGTGTGTCGAAAAGATCACTCCATCAGATGCATATGAAGTTAATGTAGTTAAGAAATCAAGCTGCAGTGATGGATGCAGGCTTAACTCTGGCTCGTCGATCAGAATGAAGGTAGGCTGCTTTATTGCTGCGTTTGCTAGTACGATTACAAATTGCGCAAGTCCAGATCCGACCTCATTAATGCGATAGCTGCGACCATCAATAAAGATCTGTAACGTATCGTCGCTCGGAGATGGATTAACTTCCAGATATTCAAAGCCGAAGATACCCTGTATGTCTGATGTGAGTTTGAGAATTGCCTCATTATTACTCTTAATGTTGCCTGTCTTGTACTCTCTCCACATTTTCACAAAGGACTGCCCGACCTGAATATCAAAATAGCTGTCATTCGTGCCTAGGTTTATCGCATTCCGAAAAGGCCCTATGTACAGCATCCTCGACAATGCCGAGACGGTCTGCATTAATCCCGCAAAGTTAATAACCTGTCCATCTATTCCCTTAATCGTCGTAGCATTTATTTGAACATTGTCAATATGCACTTGCATTGGGCCGGAGTTGCCAGTGGCTATGGCCGTAAAATTAGAAGTTCCCCTTTTCAAACTGACGACAAATCGTCGAAGGAACTGGCTCGGATTGGGCTCAGATGCTGGAAATTCAAATTCCAGTTCCAAGTCACGACCATTTCTGTTGCAGTAGAGGTCGTTGGCATCGCTCACGGAAGGAGGCAGATTGAATACACTTCCCGCGCCTCGGGACAGCCCCACCAAAACATTTACATCTCGTAAGCGGTTGAACAGTTCTCGGAATTCATAGAACAAACGTAGTATCGATGATTTTCCTGAATTATTTGTTCCTATCAAGGATGTGAACCCCGCCCTCAACACGAGTCGCAACGGGTGTTCATCAGGAAAGCAGCGATAATTCTTAATTGTTAAATTGACATTCATACTGGGCGACCTGCCCAAAAGCAGAAAGGGCACGGCCTTCGCCGTGCCCTCGATTCACAGCTTGCGTCTCTCTAATTAATGTTGGCCTCAGCGGCTAAAGCCGCTCAGGTTTCATTCTTGTTCGGCACGTCTA
>QHZX01000371.1:0-1993 GCA_003224835.1 Acidobacteriota bacterium
CGGCACTTTCCGCATAACAGTGCTGGAAGACAAAACCATTTGGTTCTGGAACATCCTGTAACGCTAGCGACACAGGATTCATTGCTAGGCTGAGAAGGCTTTCATTTCTGCCGACACCGAAATTGTGACAATAACCAATTGCGCTCAGAGCATCTACGCTACCAATTAAGAGTTTCTCTGCTTTTAATTGAGCTAAATCCCTTTGAACGCTGCCGAGTTGATGATTGAAGCAGTAGACAAAAATGGGCCTATTTCGATACAGAAGTATCATACGAATAACTAAACAGCTCTCCGGGTGAGTTTACACAGTCAGGATTCCACTTGGTGCAACTCCCAATGGTAGTGGGCTGGACGAGGCATTGAACAAGTTGTAATTACACTCTACGTCGGCAAAGTTGGACAACAAGCGCAATAGAGATGGCGACCTTTTAGCGGCCGGCAGGACTACGCCCCAGGCGTCTCGTTCCTACTTTATCCACCCCGAGGAATCGCCGGCGAACTGCTGCTAGAATACGCGCGCGATATTTCCATGGCAGTGCGACGAGCCGGCTCCGGACGTGCAACAGGAGAGCATTAAGTGCGCGAACGGCCTGCCACATTTCACCGCGACCGAGGTGCGCGTGCAGTTCTTTGACGGTTACGCCACCGAAAAAGTCCCGCCAATAATTGTCGCCTTTGCGCCAAGCTGCTTCGAGGCGCGGATTTCCTCTGACTATTTCGCGTTGCGAGCGCATTACCCGTCGCATTGCCTGCAACATAATGACGCCCTTCCGTGACGTGTTGGTTCCGTGGCGGCGGTAATATGCCACCACTGTAGAGTGGTGCGCACTTGGAAAGGCCCGTGCCGCCCGAAGCAAAAATTCATAATCCTCCGCCGGTGAAAAATACCCTGTGAATCCACCAAGCGCTTCGAATACGGAGCGCCGGAACATTACGGCAATTGTATTAGCGATATGATTGGCCTTGAGCAAATGCTCATACTGCTCTGATTCGAGGACGGGCGAATGTGGCGTTCCCCGATACGATCCATCGCCCGTGATGTGTTCGATAGCTCCCACTACAAACCCTGCTTCCGGATGCTCCGCGAAGCAACGCAGATGTGCATGCACAGCGTTTGGCGCCAAACGGTCGTCAGCATCGACGAACAAGACGTATTCGCCATTAGTGGCACCGAATCCGACATTGCGTGCCTCGGCCACGCCTCTATTTTCCTGACGCAGGCATCGCGCAAGGGGATAGTCCGCTACAACCGCTGCAGTATTATCGAGTGACCCGTCATCGACGACAACGAGTTCGATGCGCGGATATGCCTGAGCCAAGATGCTCTCAATTGCTTCGCGCAAAAAAAGCGCCTGGTTGTAGCACGGAGTAACGACCGAAACGAGAGGTGCTGGGGGCGGGTTCATACTATGTCTCCCTGAACAAAGCGCGCAGACGGTAATTCTGGCGCCCGCGTCACGTGATACTACTGGTTAGAGTTTCCACCTGCTAATTCTAACATTTTTCACCGCAGTTACAATTCATGGTTACTCAACTTCACGAAATGCCGTACGAATGGATTTCATTCTTAGGCGGGACGTCGGTGCGAGTTAGCGAGGCACTTATAAGTATTCCTTCGGCTGAGTACAGTCGACGAACGTTTATTTCCTGTCATAAAAGAGCGGCTCTTCAAACAGACAAAACACCTTTTCTAGCCAGAGTATCGTGGATTTCCTGGTAACTTCGCAGCGCCTGAATTTCTTCCAGATCAAATTCAATGGAGAAGCTGTTTTGCAGTTCAGTGATTAGCTGAACCATCGCGAGTGAGTCCCACTTTGATATTGCCGGCTGCGTAATCTCCTCAACCGGGATATTGGCAGGCAGATCAAAGAACTCGATTAGCAGCTGCCGCAACGAATCACTGCTTTGCATTGCCCTTTTTATTTTTGGTGAGCTGAATCCATCCGGGAGGCGGCTGCACTTCGATCTTTTCCAGCACATAACGCGTTGAGGA
>QHZX01000371.1:2099-5135 GCA_003224835.1 Acidobacteriota bacterium
CTCTTCCCAACGCCCTGCAACTCACCAAAAAACTGTCCACTACGAGCGTGCCATCTTGCGTGGAACGCGTCGCCAGCAAGATGGCCACAATACCTTGATCTCCGAACTTGTCCCGCAGACGGAGGGCCAGCCCAATCGAGCCCGGTGCGCTAAGAATGGCTTGCACTTGGGCGCGCGAATGACGCCTGGTGGTAAGGTTGAACTGGTTTGTTTTCCCAATCATTGCCACCGCCCGTTCCATGTTCGCGGGACCGAGCTCTTCGATGGTCGCTTCCATTTGCAAGGAGCGCAGAAACTCCTCCAAATCATTGCCATGGGCTCGAACGTCCCGGTCAGCTCTGACGCGGTAGTCATCATGTCGCCGGCGGTCCTCTTCAGTAACGGTCAGCGAATCAAACGCGTCCGTGGTCCATAAACAATTCAGAGTATGAAGCGGATCTGAACTACTGTTTAGAATGAGCACCTCGGGAACCAGCTGCCGCATCTGCTCGCGCTCATAATCAGAATCGTCCATGAAAACAAAGCTGTCGAGTCCGAGCCCCAGCTCCTGCGCTGCTTCTCGCAAATTCTCGTGCTTGGGTTTCCAGTTCACCTTGTGCAAGGCAAAGTCTTCCCACTTCAAGAGCATGTCCGGCAGGGAATCGAACGGTTGCCGCGCATCAGCTTCGTTATTTTTAGAAAGCAATACCAGCAGTATTCCACGGTTTCGAAGCTCAAGTAGTTCGCGCTGAATTCGCAAATGAACATTGCCCGGGAAATCGTGACCGAGTTTAAGGTTCTCGAGACCATCCTCTCCGACCACCCCACCCCATAAGGTGTCGTCAAGATCTACCGCCAAGACCTTACGCGCTGGAATGAGCAGCGGACGCAAACAACGTGCCAGAAAAACCGCGAATGCCACTTGTCCCCGGCCGCTCAACGGCTGCCGGGCGACAAAATCAATCAGCGCATCGGCGTGAAGCTTCCCTTCGAGCGCCGCCCAACGACAGATATCGAAAACGTAAACGCCGCTATGATTGCTGGCGATGTCATAGATTGCACGATTGATGCGCGCAAGTGCGCCGCAAAGCGCGATGGCGTGTTGCGATGCAAAGAGCGGATTCGAAAAATGAACGGGAAACGCAATCGTCGAAAGAAACAGCGGAGTCGCGGGCGTGTGTGCTTCGTGGAGTTTGACCAAACGATGCACCCGGCTGACGACTTCTTCCGTGCGAGTGGAGAGCTGCTCGGGGAAACCGTTCGAAAAGGGATAAAGTGCTTCAGGGAGCAGTTCCTCAACCCGCCAGATGATGACGCGCACGTCGCATGCCTGGGCCACGGTACTGCGGGTAATATGACCTTCTATGTCGTTAAGCGGAGCAAGCCGCAGCTGCGCCTGACTTGGAATACAACTCAATGCCAGCTCGATCGGTGGTAAGACCGGCTCGAGGTTATAGGTGCTAAGTAGTTCAAGGATAAACGCACGACCTCGTTGTTCCGGAGTCAACTCGTTGAGCAGGCGCAAGGCATGACGGACTTTCGCCAGGCTGGCTGTTTCAACCGCTTCTACAATCACATTCCTCTGCAGTTCGGGAAAACGGCCTATCCAGTTAAACAAGCTCACGGCAGTGTAGTTTAGCTTAACGAGTGTAAAGGCGAGCCGAAGGCAAAGCAATGCTACCCCGCGGGCTACCATGCTTGCCCACGTGACCGCGCCCCTTTCAGCCTGTTGAGAGGAACGATAGACGATATCGCCGTGGGGGAAATTCCCTTCCACGGTTCTTGGTTCTGAATGCTGCCACCAGCAACCGAAATTCTTCGAAGACTCGATGAATCCATACTGGATCAGTGTTTGATTTTCCAACGTTGCTCACGAGGAAATCGCAAGATTTGCTAGGTCAGTTGCCGACGCAATGGCGGTGGGAGCGAGGAGCAACTTTACGCCGATAGAGTAATCCACCCAAGCGCTACCAGACGTGCGGATAAAAGATCGCAGAAAGGCGTATTCCATTCCGCAACTCTCAACGATTTGAAGCCGTTCAATTCGGGTATGAACTTTGCCTGTACTGCTGGGTTGGCTGGAATTGGGCGCGATTCAAGTGCGGTGGAGTATTTTTATGGTTTCAATCCAGGCAGAAAACCTCGCTTTTTAGAGCCAGCGGCCGATCGGTTCTCGATATGTTTACGTAAGTTGCGCCCAAGTCAGCATAAAAAATCACGTAAAAGCCTCTCGCCAAGCATTTCCAAAGAAAAACAAAATTCCCAAGAATGATCGTGCTTTTTTTAAAACTTTTACGTAATCTGAGGGTTGCAATTGCAGTCTAATTGCGATCGTTGATGACCCTCAAATACCCCCTGTCTCGCAACCGTTGTTTCCGTCGCCGCTGGACACTGGCACTTTTTCTGTTTTTCGGCCTGAGCGCAACCATTTTCGGACAGGGACTTGGACAGATAACGGTTAATGCAGGACCCGATCAAACTGTCACGCTGCCGGCCACAGCGACGTTGGATGGGTCGGCGGATGATGGCGGCATTACGACAACGTTCACTTACACTTGGAGCCTAGTGAACGGCCCGGCTGGGGGAAACGTTTCATTCTCCGACCCAAACGCCGCCCACACTACCGCAGCATTCTCTGCGGGTGGCGTCTACACCTTGCGTCTCACTGCGACAGCTGATGTTCGCTCTGGGGAGGACGACGTAGTAATCACGGTCAACCAGCCCCCTGTCGTGAATGCTGGTCCTGCTGCGGCCATTTCGTTGTCAGATGCTGCCAACTTGAACGGTTCTGCCACCGACGATGGTCTTCCAAATCCGCCTGGAGCTTTGACATACAGTTGGACAGCTGTGAGTGGGCCAGGCGCAGTCACTTTTGCCGACGCCAATGCTGCCAGCACGACGGCGACATTTTCCAGCGCGGGCAACTACACTCTGCGGCTGACAGCGAGCGACAGTGCATCCTCAGGCTCGGCGGATGCAGCGGTGACCGTTGGCGGACCATTGCCTTCGCCATGGTCAGATCAGGATATTGGAGCCGTCGGCAGGGCAGGGCAAGCA
>QHZX01000372.1 GCA_003224835.1 Acidobacteriota bacterium
CCAGCAGCTTGCTTCCGATCAGGTGCCCGTGCGTGTCGTTCACTTGCTTAAAATGATCGAGATCAATAAACAGTACGGAGAATTCGTATCCAAAACGCGACGAGCGGTAAACCTCAGATTCAAGTGTCTTATAAAGATGGCGCGCGTTGTAAAGGCCGGTGCAGTCGTCGGTGATCGTCAGTTCCTGGATGCGCTCCACCGAACGCGCATTTTCAATCGCGATCGCGGCATAGTCGCACAACGACTGCAGGAAGAATGACTCGGCTTCGGTGAAGTGGTTCATGTTCACATTCACCAGCTGGATCACGCCCAGCACACGCAGTTTGGATTTCAGCGGAACGCAAATGATGGACTGCGTTTCCATCTGCGTAACTTTATCGATTCGCTTGGAAAAACGTTTGTCGGAACGCACGTCGGGGACGATTAATCTTTCACCGTACTTGGCGACGTGTCCGGCGATGCCTTCGCCAACTTTCAGACGAACATTTTTCAGCGCCTCAGACGCAGAGCCTACGGCAATGGCGAAGTAGAGTTCACTCTTTTGCTCATCCACCATCAACAAAGACCAGGTGTCGGGACGGAAATATTCCGCCATCTTTTCCATGATGGTTTGCAGGATGGAATCCAGGTCCAGAGACGATGTCAGGGCCTTGGCCACGTCATGAAAAATGCGTAATTCCTGAGATTGACGGGCAGTCTCTGCTCCGGCTGCGTTCGACATCAAAGGGTCCTTTGTAGCTTTGGAGTTCTCAAATTATAGGCACCGCCGGGAACCATGAGCAATGAACCATGGTAACTGAGTGGTAGCAGAGTTAGGCCCGGACAAATGCCAGAGTCCATTCGGGTTATAGGTTTCCCCGCCCAAGCTGCCGTTTTCCCTTTCCGCTGAACGAAAGCACGGTTGGGCCAAAATTCATTGCACCTGCCGGGGTTCTTTGGTAGCTTTCTTATAGCTTGCAAGGTATTCATTTGATTGCTGTTCTGTTCTGATCTTGGGTCTGGAAGTGGCGCGGGATCCCTCTCCCGCCAGCCGAGAAGGAGATACAAACTTCCGCATCTATCCGTAAAAATTGCGAGGGAAGCTTCACCAGACGTTTGAAGGAGAAACTAAATTGTCATCCCGCAACCCTTACCTCTTTACCTCCGAGTCCGTAACCGAAGGACATCCGGATAAGATCGCCGATCAGATTTCTGATTCCGTTCTTGACGCGTGTCTGGCTGAAGATCCCATGAGCCGCGTGGCTTGTGAAACGCTGACTGCAACCGGTCTGGTGGTCATCGCCGGCGAAATTACCACCAAAGCGTACGTAGATTTCCAGGCGCTGGTGCGCGGCGTGATTGCATCGATCGGTTACAACAACGCGCTCTACGGTTTTGACTCGAATACGTGCGCCGTGATCTCGAGCATTAATAAACAATCCGGCGACATCGCCATGGGCGTCGATACAGGTGGCGCCGGCGACCAGGGAATGATGTTTGGGTATGCGTGCAATGAAAACCCTGAATTGATGCCGACGCCGATTCTGCTGGCGCATAAGCTTTGCCAGCGGCTCTCGCAAGTTCGCAAGAACGGCAAACTTCCCTACCTTCGTCCGGATGGAAAATCCCAAGTTACAGTTGAATACGATGCGAATAACCGGCCAGTCCGGGTTGATGCAGTGGTGATTTCCACGCAGCATGCAGAGACAGTAACGAACGACGAGCTTCGCGCCGATATCCTTAAACATGTGATTCAGGCGACCGTTCCCAGTGAACTGCTCGACGCAGATACCAAATATCACATCAATCCGACTGGACGTTTTGTTATTGGCGGGCCGATGGGTGATACAGGACTTACAGGACGCAAAATCATTGTCGATAGCTATGGGGGTATGGGACGGCACGGCGGCGGCGCTTTCAGCGGAAAAGATCCGACCAAGGTGGATCGGTCGGCGGCCTATGTGGCGCGTTACATCGCGAAGAACATTGTGGCCGCGGGATTGGCTGAGCGCTGCGAAGTGCAACTGGCGTATGCCATTGGGATTGCTGATCCGGTGAGTGTTCTGGTGGAAACGTTTGGGACCGCGAAAGTGGATCCGGCGATTATTCCCGACTTGGTGCGGTCACATTTCAAGCTTACGCCGAAGGGAATCATTGATTCCCTGAAACTGCGGCGGCCGATTTACTGCAAGACCGCGGCTTATGGGCACTTCGGGCGCAACGATCCTGACTTCACGTGGGAAGCGACGGACAAAGCTGCGCAACTGGCGAGTGATGCGGGATTGCGAGAGCCGGTGGGAGCAGGAGTCCGGAAATAGCATCCAGTCGAATGCAAAAGCTTTTAACCGCAGCGTACGCAGAGAACTGCCGCGAGTTCGCAGAGAAAAGCACTAATCACTGATAACTGATCATTGAGCACTTGAAGATACAGGAGAAGAATGTCAACCACTTCGACGCAGTTGCAAAGCGATATCAAAGGCGTAGAGTTCGCCGATCTCGGCAAGAAGCGCATTGAATGGGCCAATCAATCGATGAAGGTCCTCCAGATCATTCGCAAAGAATTCATTAAAAACCAGCCACTTAAGGGAATGCGCATTGCCGCGTGCCTGCATGTGACCGCCGAGACTGCAAATCTGGCCATTTGCTTACGGGACGGCGGCGCGGATGTTGTGCTCTGTGCGTCGAATCCGCTTTCGACGCAGGATGACGTGGCGGCAAGTCTGGTTCGCGATCACAACATTGGGGTGTTCGCGATCAAAGGTGAAGACAACGACACTTACTACAACCATATTCTTGCCGCGCTCGATCACAAGCCGCACATCACCATGGACGACGGCGCTGATCTGGTGACTATTCTCCACACCAAGCGGCAGGACGCGCTCAATGGCGTAATCGGCGGCACCGAGGAAACGACGACGGGCGTGATCCGCTTGCGAGCGATGGCGAAGGAAGGCGTGCTGCAGTACCCGATTGTGGCGGTCAACGATGCCGATACCAAGCATCTCTTCGATAATCGTTATGGCACTGGGCAGTCCACCATCGATGGAATTATTCGCGCTACCAACTTTTTACTCGCGGGATCGAAGTTCGTAATTGCCGGCTATGGCTGGTGCGGACGCGGGCTTGCCAGCCGCGCACGCGGCGCTGGAGCTGAGGTCATCATCACTGAGGTGGATCCCACGAAAGCGCTGGAAGCCGCCATGGATGGGTTCCGCGTGATGACGATGGCAGAAGCCGCGAAGCTGGGGGACGTGTTCTGCACAGTGACCGGGAACAAGAGCGTCATCACCAAAGATCATATTGAGGTGATGAAAAACGGAGCAATCATTTCGAACTCCGGACACTTCAATGTAGAGATCGACATTCCGGCGCTCGACAAAATGTCGTCTTCGAAGCGCACCACGCGGAATTTCGTGGATGAGTACTGCTTCGCTGATCAGTCGCTCTCGGTCGAATATATGGTGAAGAACCATTCAACGCTGGAGAAGCGGGTCTATCGCGTTCCTGAAGAGCTCGACAAGCGGGTTGCGAAACTGAAGCTGGAGTCAATGGGAATTAAAATCGACAAACTGACTCCGGAGCAGGAAGAGTATCAGGCAGGGTGGTCAGAGGGAACTTAGGGTTGAGCAATTCAGGCGTAGGCTGCCCGTTTCATTTACACCAGAATAAACGAGAGCCCCGAGACTCCTCGGGGCTTTTTTGCGGACATGTTTGCCAAACACTTTAATGGTAGCTCACCGTATTGAATTGCCGACATTCCAGAATTGGATCGAGTGACCACGCGGGGAAAGGTGGCGCTGTTTGTGGCATGGAATCCGATGCGAAGTGATCCTGTCGACGCCGCTGGTGATCAAATCGCATCGTAAGGTCCCTCTCCCGCCCGCCGAGCGGGCGCGTTCGGGATGACATCAGTGCTCAGCAGATCAGCAATCAGCACTCAGCACTGAGTAATCAGCACTCGGCAAAGACTGGGGCGGCGCCTGCCGTCTTTTTATTTCTTATTAGACCTGTTCACCACGGAGACACGGAGAAATCAGTATTTTTTCGCCATCTCCGCCAAAGAGGTGATCCTGTCCACGCCGCTGGCGATCTGGTCGCATCGTCAGCGTTAAGCTCCGGCGCCATCTGATTTCAGGCGCTCGGCCTGAAAGTGAGTGACTAACGCGTCGATCATTGGCTGGAGTTTTCCATCTATAAATTCGGGAAGTTGGTGAATAGTGACTCCGATGCGGTGGTCAGTGACGCGGTTCTGAGGGAAATTGTAAGTACGTATCTTTTCACTGCGATCGCCGGATCCAACCATCGACTTGCGCTCTTTGGCGAGCGCATCCTGCTGCTTTTGCATTTCCATTTCATACAAACGTGAACGAAGCACGCGCAAAGCTTTTTCCCGGTTTTTGATTTGCGATTTTTCGTCCTGGCAACTGACGACGGTATTAGTCGGAATGTGAGTCATGTGATGTCGACTTCTTCGGCTTCGGGCAGCACAGCGACCGTAACCGCCGAGGTGTGAACGCGGCCTTGTTGCTCGGTTTCTGGAACGCGCTGTACGCGATGCACGCCGCTTTCGTATTTGAGTTGGGAGTAAACTCGATCGCCTTCGATCATGGCGATCACTTCTTTGAGTCCCTTCACGCCGGATTCGGAGGTGGAAAGGACCTCGACCTTCCAGCGCTTGGATTCAGCATAGCGGTCGTACATCCGGAAAAGCTCGGCGGCGAATAGCGAAGCTTCATCGCCTCCAGTGCCCGCGCGGATTTCGAGAATGATGTTCTTTTCGTCGTTGGGATCTTTGGGCAGCAGCAGAACCTTGAGTTCTTCCTCGACCGCGCCGACGCGGGCTTCCAGCTTATCCAGTTCTTCCTGGGCATAGGCGCGCATCTCAGGATCTTTTTCGTCAGCGAGCATGGCTTTGCTTTCGGCAATGCCTTTTTTCAGGTCCTTGAACTCGCGATACTTCTCGGTGATAGGCGCAACTTCGCTGTGGGCCTTCGCGGTTTTCTGGTATTTCGACGAATCGGTGACGATCTCCGGCGAAGCGAGGGCCGCGGTTAACTCTTCGTAGCGGGCTTCGATTTGGTTGAGTCTTTCGAACATAATGATCGTTTAGTTGTTCGACACGTCGCGCGACCCAAGTCGTGCGTCGTCCGCAAAAAATATCATACGTTAGTGCTTAAAGAAGTGATTAGTCCGTTTAGGGCGCGGCTCACATTCTCTGCCTCTCGAAGCAGCAGCCCACTTTCCTGGCTGGACGTATAAAGCAGTTGCTCCGCCAATAGGACTTGGGTCTGCAATTCCCAAAGCGAACCGCGGGCGTGAAGAAGGAAATGAACGAATTCCTTGTTCGAGCGGTGCCCCTTCCCTTCGGCAATGTTGCTCGGCACAGATACTGCTGCTCGTCGCATCTGCTGTGTCAGACCGTAGGTTTCGGTTTTAGGAAATTCAGCCGTTATTTTGTAAACACGTCCCGTTAGGATCATTGCCTCTTGCCACACTCTCAAATCCCGAAATGATGAAGACATGTGCACCTCCAGCGAGAGTTGTAGCAGCCCTCGAATACCATTGTCTGTGACAGATGAACACATGGATTCGATCTAAAGAAGGACGCTGAAATCAGCGGGCGACGTGCGACGCCTTTACTTAGGCAATCACCAATTCCCCGCCGTGTTCTTTTTCGAGAGTCATGGAGTGCTCTAGGGCGGAGATGGCGCATTCGGCTTGATCGTCAGCGGGCGGTTGCGTTGTAACGCGCTGCAGCCAAAGCCCGGGAGCGGTCATGATCGCGAAGAGTGACTTGCGGCGTTTGGCGGCGAAGCGAATGATCTCGTAGGAGACACCGGTGATGACGGGCAGCAGGGC
>QHZX01000373.1 GCA_003224835.1 Acidobacteriota bacterium
CCAAAATGATGGCGCTTAACCACCCCTTGAAATCCTTTGCCCTTGCTCACGCCGACGATGTCGACAAACTTTTCGCCGTCCAGAATTTCAATCAGCACTCGATCTCCGGCCTTTACGGGAGTATCGCCGTCAGCCTCGATCGGGACCTCGCGGATGAATTTCACCGGCGGGACATTGTTCTTACCGAGGTGACCGCGCATTGGCTGGGTCAGGCGCGACTCTTTTACGAATTCCACGAGGCCAATCTGCGCCGAGTCGTAGCCGTCTCTAGTCGGCGACTTGTGTTGCGTGACCACACACGGGCCAGCCTGCAGCACGGTCGCCGGACGCACATCGCCCTTGGTATCGAAGAGCTGCGTCATCCCGACTTTTTTGCCTAAAATTCCCACTATCTTTGCCATAAAAATTAGCTCTTAGCTATTAGCTCCTAGCTCGAAATCCAAAATTACATCTGTAATTCCGAACCGCTTCGGCGGCTGACAGCTATTTGTGTTCTTTTCCAAATGCCTTGATCTCCACATCCACTCCAGCGGGGAGATCGAGTTTCATCAACGCATCGACGGTCTGCGGCGTCGGATCTAGGATGTCCAGCAAACGCTTGTGCGTGCGGATCTCGAACTGCTCGCGCGATTTTTTGTCCACATGTGGCGAACGCAGCACCGTGTACTTGTTTTTCATTGTGGGCAAGGGAATCGGCCCGGCAATTTGCGCGCCGGTGCGTTTCGCGGTAGCCACAATTTCCGTCGTCGACTGATCGAGCACGCGGTAGTCATATGCTTTCAGCCGAATGCGAATTTTTTCGTTTCCAATCACGTTTCGTTTCCTGACCCCTTCCGGCTTCTCCGGAAGGAAAGAGCTGGCGGCAAGCTGCAAGCCGCAATTTTCGCGAATGCAAAAGTAAGAATTCAGAAAGCAGAATTTTCAGTTTTTACTTCTGCATTCTTTCTTCTGACTTCTGACTTCCTTGCTACTGCACAATCTCAGCAATCGTGCCCGCGCCGACCGTGTGTCCACCTTCACGGATGGCGAAGCGCAAACCTTTTTCCATGGCCACCGGCGTGATCAGCTCAATCACCAGCTGGACATTGTCCCCAGGCATCACCATCTCGGTTCCCGAGGGCAGCTCCGCTACTCCGGTCACGTCTGTCGTACGCAGATAAAACTGCGGACGGTATCCCTTGAAGAACGGCGTATGTCTTCCACCCTCTTCTTTGGTCAGAATGTAAACTTCCGCCTTGAATTTCGTGTGCGGGGTGATCGATCCGCCCTTGGCGAGCACCATGCCGCGTTCTACATCATCTTTGCCGATGCCGCGGAGTAAGAGTCCGGCGTTATCGCCCGCCATGCCTTCGTCGAGCTGCTTTTTGAACATCTCGACTCCGGTCACAACCGTTTTGCGGGTATCGCGGAAGCCGACGATTTCAACTTCCTCGCCGACTTTCACTTTGCCGCGCTCGATTCTTCCGGTCACAACCGTGCCGCGTCCTGAGATCGAGAAGATGTCTTCAATCGGCATCAGGAAGGGCTTGTCGAGTTCGCGTGCGGGTTGCGGAACGCTCTTATCGACAGCTTCCATCAGTGCGTCAATTTGCTTTTCCCACTTGGCTTCGCCATTCAGCGCGCCCAAGGCAGACAGACGAACCACCGGAACATCGTCCCCGGGGAACTGATAGGACTTCAGCAGCTCTCGGACTTCGAGTTCCACCAGGTCGAGCAGCTCAGGGTCATCGACTGCATCGCACTTGTTCAGCGCGACAACGATGTAGGGCACGCCCACCTGCCGAGCCAGCAGAACGTGCTCACGGGTCTGCGGCATCGGACCGTCGGTTGCAGCGACAACTAAGATCGCGCCATCCATCTGCGCCGCGCCGGTGATCATGTTCTTGATGTAGTCGGCGTGACCAGGGCAATCGACGTGCGCGTAGTGGCGATTCGCCGTCTCATACTCGACGTGCGCCGTCGCAATCGTGATTCCGCGGGCTTTTTCTTCCGGAGCGTTGTCGATCGAATCAAACGACCGGAACAGGATCTTCGGGTTGTGCTTCGAGAGCACCTTGGTGATCGCCGCCGTCAGCGTGGTCTTGCCATGATCGATGTGACCGATGGTGCCAACGTTGCAGTGCGGCTTATTGCGTTCAAATTTCTCTTTGGCCATGTTCTTCGTCCTCTTTACTCAGTTCCTTCGCTAACGCTCAGGATCTCGGCTGCGGTCTCACGCTTCGCTCACGCCCGCAAAGCGCCTCGACTTTGGCCATTCATGTTTCCTCAGGGGCTAAAGCCCCGGATTTAATCTAATCAATGCGGCATGCCTGAAGCCGTGCCCTGATACAACCAAAATCTTGTCATTCCGAACCGCTTTAGCGGTGAGGAACCTGCTTTTGTGCCGTCCCTATGGGACTCTGTTTCTTATCTCGCCTACCCAGCGCTTACGCGCTGGGCTAAGTTATTCCGCCCCTTCGGGGCTGGGTCCGATGTCTCCGATTGACCTGCTCGGAGTCAATCTTTGATCGCACGCCTCGAAACAGGATCATCGAAGCTAGTGCTGTAACGCTCCACGCGACCGGTTATTTCCCGCCTTGCGCCTTGCCGATGATTTCATCGGCGACCGAGCGCGGTACTTCTTCGTAACGCCCGAAGTGCATTGAATACTCAGCGCGGCCTTGGGTCGAAGAACGCATGTGCGTGGCGTAGCCGAACATTTCCGCCAGCGGCACAATCGCCTTGATCACCTGCGAACCGGCGCGGTGCTCCATACCTTCAATGCGTCCGCGACGCGAACTCAGGTCGCCCATGATGGCTCCGGCAAAATCT
>QHZX01000374.1 GCA_003224835.1 Acidobacteriota bacterium
TCTTGCACGACCAATTGCTTGGCTCCGATAGTTAAAGTGGTGCATGATACTTTCAAAATCATCAGCGGGACCATGACCACCATTCACTCATATACGAATGACCAGGTCATTCTCGACTTCCCGCATAAGGATCTCCGGCGTGCACGCGCAGCTGCGCTCTCGATGATTCCGACTTCGACCGGGGCGGCTAAAGCCCTGAAGCTGGTTATCCCTGACATGGCTGGAAAGCTGGATGGCTTTGCTGTCCGCGTGCCGACGCCGAACGTATCTGTTGTCGACCTCGTAGCCCAAGTCGAGAAAAAGACCACAAAAGAAGAAGTGAATGCCGCGCTGAAAAAAGCTTCGGAGAGCGGATCGCTGAAAGGCTATTTGGGATATGAGGAGAACGAACTGGTGTCATCCGACTTTAAGGGAGACTCGCGTTCTTCGATCGTGGACGCGCCCTCGACTCTGGTTGTCGGCAATCTGGTAAAGGTGGTCTCCTGGTACGACAATGAGTGGGGATACTCCTGCCGCGTTCGCGATCTGATTAATTTCATCGGAAGCAAAGGTTTATAGCGGTTTCAGTGAGTGGTCAGTTCGGCCCTCTGATCACTGCCCACTAGCCACTGATCATTCGAGTTCAAGGTGACGTACATGTCGAAACTTTCCATTCGCGATTTGCCGCTGAACGATCACAGAATTCTCATGCGAGTGGATTTCAATGTTCCGCTCGAAGATGGCCGGGTAATGGACGATACTCGCATCCGCGAGACTTTGCCCACCATCGAATACGCCCTGCGACATGGGGCGCGGCTGATATTGGCATCACATCTGGGGCGTCCGAAAGGGAAACCGAATCCCCTGATGAGCCTGAAAACGGTTGCCGAACGCCTACGGATGATGCTCGACAAAGAGCTGGCTCGTGGGGAAAACGTGGGTTTCTGTCCGGATTGTGTCGGCATCGAGGCAGAGGAGATGGCCGGGAAGTTGGAAAAAGGCCAGACGCTGCTGCTGGAAAATTTGCGCTTTCACTCGGAAGAGGAAGCCAATGATGAAAAATTTGCTAAACAACTTGCTGCGCTTGCTGACTACTACGTAAATGATGCATTCGGCACCGCGCACCGCGCGCATGCGTCCACTGTCGGGATCACAAAATTCGTGCAGAAATCTGCTGCCGGATTGCTGATGGAAAAAGAGTTGGAATATCTGGGCCGGGCAATGTCGCATCCGGAGAAACCATTTGTTGCAATCCTTGGCGGCGCAAAAGTAAGTGACAAAATTGCCGTCATTCAACACCTGCTCGGCAAAGTGAACACGCTCATCGTGGGTGGCGCAATGGCTTACACATTCCTCAAAGCGCAAGGGCAGCCCGTTGGGAAATCACGCGTGGAGGATGACAAACTGGATTTGGCAAAGAAGATCCTGCAAGACGCAAAATCGCACAACGTAAGGTTTCTGCTACCCGTGGACCACGTGGTTGCCGATCGCATAGACGCGAATGCGAAAGCACAAACAGTGAAGACGATCCCGGAGAACCTGATGGGTTTGGATATCGGACCCGAGTCGGCGGAACTGTTTTCCGAGGAAATCTCCCGCGCCGCCACGATTGTGTGGAATGGGCCGATGGGTGTATTTGAACTTTCGCCATTTTCGAAAGGCACGTTTAAACTTGCGCGTGCTGTGGCTGAGAACCCAGCGGCCACGTCGATCGTCGGCGGCGGTGATTCAGTTTCTGCTGTTAAAGCCGCCGGGGTCGAAGACAAGATCACGCATATTTCGACGGGTGGCGGGGCGTCACTGGAATTTCTAGAAGGCAAAGATCTGCCCGGAGTAAAAGCGCTTACTGACAAACGCTAGAGAGTTACTTTAGCTGTGCTTTGGCCACTTCAAGTCGGCTCCGCGTCTCCTCAAAAAAATGATCTTTTTCGACATTGACGGCACACTCATCGACCACGCCACCGCCTCGGCGCAGGCGAGCGTAAATTTCTTTGATCAGTTCTCCGGGTCAATCCCTTTCTCGCGCGAGCAATTTCCCGTTGTTTGGGAAGAAATCCTCAACAAACACTTTAACCGTTTCTGCCGGGGCGAAGTTTCGATCTGGGAACAACGACGGGCGCGGATGAGAGAAGTATTCGCCGCGCCGGAAATGAGCGATCAGGAAGCCGATTCGCGCTACTACGTTTTCATTCGTGAGTATGAGGCGCTGACTCGTGCATTTGACGATGCGGAACCATGCCTCGAGAGTCTCGCGGGGGAGCAGTTGGGAATTATTTCAAACGGCGCCCGCGAGCAGCAGATCGGAAAGCTACAGCGTGCTGGACTGCTGAAATATTTTTCTGTCATGGTTTATTCCGAGGACGTGGGCCTCGGAAAACCCGCTGCAAGTATTTTTCTTGAGGCGTGCCGAAGGGCAGGTGACGCTTCGGAGCAGTGCGTGCATATCGGAGATGACCTGCAAGCCGATGTGATCCCCAGCCGTGCGTTAAAGATGCGAGGAATCCACTTAAGCAGGAAAAGCAAATCGCCGGCAGGTCCGCCGGTGATCTCTTCGCTTCACGATCTGCCAGCGCTGGTCCATTCAGCGGCTAACTCATCAACATAGAGGCTACATGACTCGAAAGAAATTAATCGCCGCCAACTGGAAGATGTACAAAAACCCCGCGCAGGTCAAAGACTTCTTTCGCGAGTTTCTGCCGATTGTTTCCACTCACGATCGGGATGAAATCGTAGTTTGCTCGCCTTCCATCGATCTTCATGCCGCGATCGAGTTAACTAAGGAATCGAAGGTCGCGATTGGTGCGCAGAATGTCTATTGGAAGGATGAGGGTGCGTTTACGGGAGAGATTTCTTCGCCCATGCTGGTGTCGGTCGGGTGCACGCACGTGATTATTGGGCACTCCGAGCGCCGCCAATATTTCGGAGACACCGACGACACCGTGAATTTGAA
>QHZX01000365.1 GCA_003224835.1 Acidobacteriota bacterium
AGAAGGAATTCGGGCCACAGTTCTATGGCCGGCGCGATCTTCATATTCCGGACGACATTAAATTTGGCGCAATTGAGCGTGCACGCTCCGAATCCACCAAGCGGCTCGGCAAATACAACGTGATCAAGAAGGAAGGACTGGATGGAATTAAGTTCTTTCTCGATGCTCCCACTGAAGGAAAAGGCGCTGAGGCGTGGGTACTGTTTCGCGCTTCTGGTACCGAGCCATTACTACGCATCTATGCTGAAGCGGCATCGCCGGATCTAGTTAACGAGGTATTAGCGAGCGCCGAGAGATTCGTCCAGTCTGCCTAGGTGGACGGTTCCACCTGCGCCCTATTTGTACCTCGCGCCCGCTTGCGTGGAGTGCCATAATCAGGGTAATGGCTTCCCCCAGCAATGTCGCACCCTCTGATTCGCCCGAGGCCCGCAAATACAACAAGATTCGGCGGCGGGTAGGGATGAGCGAGTTCCTGCTCGGCCTGGGACTGCTGGTTGTGTTGTTGCTCACCGGCTGGACCGCCTGGCTGCGGGACTTGGCCTGGCATGCCGGGAGCCAAAGCTATGCATTCGCACTTTTTATTTATGTACTGATACTGCTCGCCATCAGCAAAGCCGTCGGATTGGCTTTGGATTATTACGGCTTCCGGCTGGAGCATGTTTACCAGCTTTCAAACCAGAAGCTGCGCGCCTGGATTTGGGACGAGATTAAGGGACTGTTGGTGACGGCGGTCCTTGGGGCAGCGCTTGTTGAGTTACTTTACCTGATCATTCGCGAGTTCCCCGAGCAGTGGTGGCTGGTAGCTTGGATTGGATTCCTGGGCATCGCAGTGCTGATGGCGCAACTTGCTCCCGTGGTGCTGTTTCCTATCTTTTACAAATTCGAGCCGCTGCACGACGAAGACTTAAAGCTGCGCCTAGTGCGGCTAGGCGAGCGGGCAGGAACTCGGATCCGGGGAGTTTACAAGTGGCATCTGTCAGAAAAAAGCAAGAAAGCTAATGCCGCGCTGACTGGATTGGGGGCCACACGCCGCATCATCCTGGCTGACACTTTGCTGGACAACTATTCGCCGGATGAGATTGAAGCGGTGTTGGCACACGAATTAGGGCATCACGTTCACAGACACATTCTCAAGAGCATCGGTGTACAGGCGGTGGTCACCTTTATTGGTTTCTGGGCTGCGAACTGGACTTTGCACTATGCGATAAACCGGTGGCACATGTTCGAGACGCTCTCAGATTTCGCGAACTTGCCGTTACTGGTCCTCACCTTTACCGTGCTCTCGTTCGTGCTGATGCCAGCCCTGAATGGATTATCACGATTTCACGAGCGCCAAGCTGATCGATATGCACTGGCGAACATTTCCGGCGCGGGACCCTTTATTTCATCGATGAACAAGCTGGCGGAGCAGAACCTTGCGGAGCGGACGCCGTCGCGTTGGATAGAGTGGTGGTTCCATTCGCATCCTGCGATCGCGCGGCGGGTGGCGGCTGCCGAAGCCTGGAAGAAAGCCAACGCGACCTAATTATTGTCTGCTGAGCAGGGCTGTCACGCGTTGCAAATCTTCCTCTGTGTCCACCCCAATGCTGTCGAAAGCGGTTTCCGCAACGTAGATAGGTATTCCGTTTTCAAGAAATCGCAACTGCTCCAACCTTTCCGCGCGTTCCAAAGCTGATTCCGGAAGTGCAACAAAACGCTCCAGGGAGGGCTTGCGATAGGCGTAGATTCCGAGATGCTTGAAGTATTTGGGGTGAGAACCGTCGCGATCGTATGGAATGGTGCAGCGTGAAAAGTAAAGCGCGCGGCCATTTGCGTCGGCCACAACTTTTACGGCATTAGGATTGGCGATGTCTTCGGGCGCGGCTGGCGTTTTCAGGGTTCCCACCGGAATATCGGGGTTCTTCATAAGTGCGGCCAATGCATCGATGTGGCTGGCGCGGATCATCGGCTCATCGCCTTGCACGTTGATGTACACGTCCGCTTCGACCAATTGTGAAACTTCGTGTACCCTTTCGGTGCCACTGCGATGCTTGTTGGAGGTCATACGAGCCTTGCACTGGTGCGTCTTGCAGGCTGCGAGAATTTCCTCAGAATCCGTAGCGATGATCACATCGTCCAGCAAGGTCGAAGCGCGTACCGCCTGATAAACCCACACCGCCAGCGGCTTTCCATTGATTTCTCGGAGCATTTTGCGCGGCAGACGCATGGATGCAAGCCGGGCCGGTATGACAGCAACAATTTTCATGAAGGCCAATTTAACCACAGACGTGCACGCCGCCGCGACCAGGGCGGACACATGGAGTTTGGATATTCTTCGCAGCTTTTCTTTCGCGCCACAAACGTATACAACAAAGGCCATGGAGCTCAAAGAGCTTGCGCGAAAGCTTAGTGCGCGCGTCGTAGGCGACCACAACGGCGAAGTAACCGGAGCGGCAAGTGCTTCAGCTGCCGATAAGGGCGTCGTTGTCTTCGCAGAAGATGAAGAGAATCTCAGGGCTGCCCTCCAATCCCGTGCTGTAGCTGTGATTACAGGCGATTTTGCCGAAAGAAGCGAGACTTCGAAAGTGCTGTTGATT
>QHZX01000366.1 GCA_003224835.1 Acidobacteriota bacterium
CCGGTTGACGCATTGCGACCAGTCGGAGGTAAAACGACGTGAAGAGCGCAGGGACCCACTTTACTACCGTCTACTCAAGTCCTTTACGCTCGGAAGTTATGAGGGAAACTCTAGTGTGTACCCGGTCGAAACCCTCGATGCCGACAGCATTGTGAACATCTCCAAGCGGGTCGTCGAGGAAGCTGCGACAGGTGGCGACTGCATAATCGTTGGCAGAGGATCGCAACACTTTCTGCGGGATCGCGACGATACGCTTCGTTTTTTCCTCTACGGGTCCAAAGAGAAAAAAATACGGCGGTTAGTTTCTGAAGGTCAGAAAGAGGCCGACGCACAAGCTCTAGTCGATACAGTCGACGGTGAACGTGCCACTTTCATCAAGAATTACTTCCATGCCGAGTGGCCCAACCGGTCTCTCTATCATGCCATGGTCAACACTGACGCTGGGGACGAAACGGTAATTCAGGCCATCTTGAGCTTCCTGCAGCAGAACCGCCCAGGCCAATATGCTCCAAAGACTGGCATGATGCGAACTGAAAGCCCCGCCCGAAGGCTTTCGACCGTGCGGTTGTGAACTTCAGCTTCGAGATTTGAGCGCCAAGTACAACCCCGCACCGGCGGCTAATACCGTTCCGAAACCCAACCACAAGCGATTCAGGTCTGCCCACACTTCATAGCTTTTTAACTGTGCGCGGTTGTCAAAGACACCGTGCGCTCCGTGATCACCCGCCACAGGTTCCCAGAGATTGTTCGGGCGGTTCGGATTTTCCGGCTCCGATGTCTGCTGGGAAGCATAGCCCGTGCGACCGAGATAATGGTCAAGAACTTGTGGCGCGATTTTGTTGCCGATGATGGCTTCAACAGTCGGCCATCCGACGTAGATCTCTCGTCGGTGGTGGTGTGCAGCGTAGTAGACTGCTTTGGCGCCAATCTCCGGCTGAAAAATTGGCGGCACGGGTTGAGCCTTGTATTTCAAACGACTCTTCACCCAGCGGAATTGCGGGGTATTTAGCGCAGGCATCTGGACCATGGTGATTCGCACGTCGCTTTTGTCGTGGATCAACTCGCAGCGCAGCGAATCAGTGAACCCGGCAACCGCGTGTTTTGCGGCGCAGTAAGCCGACTGCAGCGGGATGCTGCGATAAACCAGCGCCGAACCCACCTGCACGATCATCCCTCGATTACGCGGCAGCATGCGCTTCAAAGCCGCCATAGTCCCGTATACCACGCCCAAGTAGGTGACATCGGTGACCCGCTTGTATTCGTCAGGTTTCATTTCTTTGACGGGTGAAAAAACGGAGGTCATCGCATTGTTTATCCAGATGTCGATCGGCCCGAGCTGCTCCTCGATGATGTTTGCCGCCCCTTCGATGGCCGCAGCATCGGCTACGTCCGTCGGAATCGCTACAGCCGAGCCACCCAAGTCTTCAATTTCGCGCTTCGCAGCCTCCAGTCCATCTATGCCGCGCGCCAGGAGACCCACTCGTGCGCCATGACGGCCAAATTCCCGTGCCGTGGCCCTTCCCAGCCCTGCGGACGCGCCGGTAATGACAACGGTTTCTTGTTTCGCGTAATCGGAATGCACGGCTAGATCAACTCCCTAACCTTGTCCGACAGTGTCGTGAGTGCAATTTTCTTGCGATTCGGTTCGCCCCGCGCCAGGGATTCCGCGAAATGGGCTGCCTGCTCCGCTTTTACCTTTGCAGGCATGGGCGGTTCGAATGGATCAACCGCAGCCTCGACCAAGGCGGGACCCGGCGTGTTCAAAAATTCCTCCATGATTCGACCGCAGTTGGCGGGATCATCTACGGAAAAACCTACACCGCCGCAAGCATGTGCGAAGGCAGCAAAATCGATGGGATGCAAATCCACGCCATATTCTGGATTGCCCAGAAATACCATCTGTTCCCATTTGATTTGTCCAAGCGTGTTGTTCTTGATGATTACGATCTTGATAGGCAACTTGTACTTTACAGCCGTAACGAATTCAGCCATTAGCATTGAGAACCCGCCGTCCCCAACAAAACCCACGCACTGACGATTCGGAAAAGCGATCTGCGCGGCAATGGTATAGGGCAAACCCGGCGCCATTGTGGCGAGATTCCCTGATAGCGTGTGCATTTGACCACGACGGGCAGGAATATGTCTGGCCCACCAGGTTGCGATGGTGCCGCTATCGCAGCTGACAATAGCGTCGCCGCGCAAGCGCTTTCCGAGTTCCCAGGCAACGACCTGCGGCTTCATCGGCTTGTCGCTTCGTGTAGCACGCTTTTCCATGACTTCTCGCCAGTCCTTCATGCCAGCTTGTGCCTCTTGAAGGAAACGGCGGTCCTCCTTGCGTTTCAGAAGAGGTATCAGTTCGCGTAAGGTGTTGCGGCTGTCGCCTACGAGGCCTACCTCAACGGGGTATCGCAAACCAATTCGTTTGGGATCAAGCTCAATCTGCACTCCGCGAGCTTGCTGCGGCTTGGGCATGAATTCGATGTACGGAAATGAAGTCCCCACCATAAGGAGGGTGTCGCAATCCTCCATTGCCTCCTGCGAGGGCTTTGTACCCAGAAGCCCGATACCGCCTGTGGTATAAGGACTATCGTCGGGAACTGCCGCTTTGCCAAGCAACGGCTTGACAATGGGTGCACCGAGCAATTCAGCGACCTGCTCCAGTTCGTCGGTTGCGCCCAGAGCACCGCGCCCGGCGAGAATGGCAACCTTCTTGCCACGGTTCAAGATTTCAGCGGACTTTTCGATATCCATGTGATCCGGAAGTCGGGCGCTTCGTGCGTCCACATCCGAAGTATGGTGCGGAATATTGCGAGGGGAACGCTGACGTTCCTTGAGTTCCTTTTCTTGGAGGTCGACTGGAAAGGCAATATGGGACACACCGCGGTAAGCGTATGCCATGCGACACGCGAGATCGGTGATGTTTTCCACGTGGGTTGGACCCATGATCCGCTCG
>QHZX01000367.1 GCA_003224835.1 Acidobacteriota bacterium
CTCGAGCTGAAGATCCTGGAGTTCGCATTGCTTGTCGAGCGCTAGACGCACCGCCTTCCCTATCTGTTCGTGAGCAATGCGAAAAGGAACACCCTTGTTGGTCAGATATGTGGCCGCGGCAAAGGCGTTCATGTGGCCGGTCGCGGCGGCCTTGTGCATGCGCTCGAAGTTGAATTCCACTGTGCCCATCCAGCCGGTCACTAACGGCAACAGAAGTGCGATACTTTCCGTAGCATGGAAGAGCGGCTCCTGGGTTTCCTGCAGGTCTTTGTTGTACGCCAGCGGCAGACCCTTCGTGATGATCATGAGAGCAGTCGCGTCTCCGATCACGCGGCCTGCTTTCGCGCGAGTGAGCTCAAGCTTGGGAAGAAAACATCAACATCTCTTCCGCCCAGCGACTCAGATGCAGAGCAAGCATCGAAAGCGCATTCACGAATTCGAGAACGAAATCGCGATCGCTGGTGGCGTCAATGCTGTTCGCAGTCGGAGAATCAAATCCGAGTTCACTGGCCATTAATTCTCGATCCAGTGGCAAAGTGGATCCCGCGACCGCCGCTGAACCGAGTGGACAGCAGTTGGCGCGCTTGCGGCAATCAGAGAGTCGGTCTCGATCGCGAAGAAGCATTTCTGCGTAAGCCAGCAACCAATGCGCGACCAGAACAGGCTCCGCTCGTTGCATATGCGTGTAAGCAGGCATGGGCGCCTGCCCCGCCTGTTCCGCCCGATCGAGCAATATCGCAATTAATGTGGAAAGCGCCTCGCCAATTTCGTCGCAGCCGGCGCGAACGTAAAGCCGCAGATCAGTTGCGATCTGTTCATTGCGGCTGCGGCCGCTGTGCAACTTGTATCCGGCATCGCCAATGAGGCCGACCAACTGCTTCTCGACAAAGTGATGTACATCCTCTGCTTCCGAATCGTTCAGGAATTCTGGCGACTCGGCAGCTTTCTCTCCGATCTGATCGAGGCCGCGCAACACAGATTCCAACTCCTCTGCCGAGAGCACACCCGCTTTCGTAAGCGCGCGAGCGTGCGCGGCACTCGCCTCCAACTCGCACTCGATCAGCCGGCAATCAAATTCGAACGAGCGCTGCCACTGCTCGAATGCTGGATCAAGAGGCTGTCGGAATCGCCCCGACCACATCTTCATCGTGCGACCTCTTCTTGTTTCCTCTGCGTTCTCTGCGAAATCTCTGCGTTCTCTGCGGTTAAAGGCTTTTGCTTTTCTCCGCGGCTCAATGCACGTGATCGGGAAGGTAACCCGAGAATGCGAATGAAGCCGGCGGCATCTTTTTGATCATAGCTCTCGCCCATCGTGAAGGAAGACAGATCGGTGCGATAAAGAGAGTACTCTGATTTCCGGCTCACGATAGAGACGTTCCCTTTGTAAAGAGACAACGTTACGGTGCCCGTAACTTCTTTTTGAGTGCTCTTAACAAACGCGTCCAAAGCTTCGCGCAATGGCGTGAACCACAATCCGTAATAAACCAATTCCGCATATTTCAGCGAAATGTGTTGCTTAAAATGCATGACGTCGCGTTCGCAGCACAGGGCTTCGAGTTCACGATTCGCCGCGATCAGCAAAGTTCCGCCCGGAGTTTCGTAGCATCCGCGCGACTTGATTCCAACAAAGCGGTTTTCAACAATGTCGACGCGTCCGATCGCATTCCTACCGCCAATTTCATTCAGCAGTTCAACTAGCGACACGGGATCGAGCCGCATGCCATTGACTCCGACCGGCACGCCACTTTCAAATTCGATTTGGACTTTTTCTTCGCGGTCAGGCGCCTCTTGCGGTGATTTGGAAATCTGCCATGTGCTTGCGAACGGAGAATTCCCCGCGTCCTCCAGCTCTCCGCCTTCATGACTGATGTGCCACAGATTCCGGTCGCGACTATGAATTTTCTCGCGACTGGCGGCAACCTGAATCCCGTGTGCTTCCGCGTAATCGAGACAATCCTCGCGCGACTTCAAATTCCATTCACGCCACGGCGCGATCACCTTCAGCTCCGGCGCTAGCGCCTGATACGTTAGCTCGAAACGTACCTGATCGTTTCCCTTACCGGTGCATCCATGCGCGACCGCGGTAGCGCCTTCGCGCAAAGCAACCTCGACTTGGTGCTTAGCTATTACCGGACGGGCGAGCGAAGTTCCGAGCAGATATTTGTGCTCGTAAACCGCGCCCGCCTTGAGCGCAGGAAAAACGTAATCCGTCAGGAATTCCTCCCGCAGGTCTTCCACCACAACCTTGCTCGCGCCGGTCTTATAAGCCTTCTCGACAACGGCTTCAATATCATCCCCCTGACCGACGTCACCGACCATAGCGATTACCTCATAGGAGTAATTCTCCTTAAGCCAGGGAATGATGATCGAAGTATCGAGTCCTCCGGAATAGGCGAGTACAACTTTTTCAGGCATGAGCGCTCCTCAGTGGTTGATGGCCTTTACCGCCGATCAGCATCATTAATATCGCTTTTTGAATATGCATGCGGTTTTCCGCCTGGTCAAATACAACCGAACTGGCCGAATCGATGACCCCGTCAGTCACTTCCTCGTTTCGGTGGGCGGGGAGGCAGTGCATGAAAACTGCATGCGGCGCTGCTCCGGACATCAGCTTGTCATTGACCTGGTATGGCGGGAAAATTCTGGCGCGTTCTTCGGTTTCGTGTTCGTGCCCCATGCTGGTCCAGGCATCGGTGTAAATTGCGTCAACGCCTTTAACCGCCCGATGAGGATCCGTCATCAACTCAATCACTGCACCGGTATTCTTTGCGATGTACTGCGCATCGGAAAGGATCTGCGGATTTGGACCGTATCGCTTCGGCGTTGCAATACGAATCTTCGAGCCGAGCAATGCCGATGTCAGCAGCAACGAGTGCATCACGTTATTACCGTCCCCAACATATGCCACGCATATCTTCTTGAGATTTCCAAATTTTTCATACAGTGTGAAGTAATCGGCCAGGGCCTGGCAGGGA
>QHZX01000368.1 GCA_003224835.1 Acidobacteriota bacterium
ACTGCCTATACCTGTCATTCTTAACCAGTCGATCGTGGCAAAAGGCCGTGACCGCTGATTCGCGGCTTTTACAGCTAGACCGCTGCAACCGTTCTGGTGAAGCAGCCTAAACGATCACGTCAGCTGATGAGCGTTCTTTGCGCGCGTGCTGCCGCGACTCTCCGGCAAATGCGATCCTAGGCACCTCTCGATCTTCGATGTTTAACACTTCACCTTGCAGAGTCCGCCTGACGAGAAAGGAGTTGACGTCATGTCTTTGCTTCAAGCAGTAGAAACTCTGGTGGTTGGTGCCCTGCTCTGGCTGGTGAATCGCTACCGTTCCGAAAGCACTAACTCGAAAATGGCAACTCAACTGGACAACAAGTGTAACGGGCAGACACGCCTGAAGGAGATATTTTGAATAAAAAACTTTTGCTAACAGCGACAATGCTTCTCAGCGCGAGAGCTTTCGCGCAAACCGCTTCTCAATCAGAACTCACGGTCGAACGGTTGAGCCCGACACCTGTATTTCACGTCTCCGTAACCAGTCGGAGCGTGCAAGCCATCAACTACAAGCACCGCAGCGGCGCAACGAAGGTGGATTTTGCGGGGACAAGCCTCATGCCTGCGGCGAACGGCCGAGCCAAAGTGGAAAGCAAAAAGGGCTACATTGAAATTGAGGTTGAATTTGGCAATCTGCAAAAGCCGACCACTTTTGGCGGCGAGTACCTTACGTACATTCTGTGGGCAATCTCACCCGAGGGCCGGGCGATCAATCTCGGGGAAATCTTAGTCGGGAATAACGATCGCAGCAAGGTTGACGTCACTACGGATCTTCAGGCCTTTGCTCTGGTCGTCACCGCAGAACCTTATTATGCGGTGCGCCAGCCGAGCAACGTGGTAGTCATCGAAAACGTAGTTCGCGCGGACACCAAGGGCACAACCGAAGCTATGGACGCCAAGTATGAACTCATGGAGCGCGGCGGCTACATCCCTAGCGGCTATAAGTTCGACCCCGTGGTGCTGAATAACAAATTGCCTCTGGAATTCTTTGAAGCCCGCAATGCTGTGCGAATAGCGGGATCTGAGGGGGCCGAGCAGTACGCCAGCGACAGCTACCAGCATGCCGTCCGGTTGATGGATAAAGTGGATGCAGATGCTGTCGAGAAGCACACGGACAGGAAAGCAATGATCGCGGTCGCCCGCGAGGTAGTGCAAACAGCGGAAGATGCTCGTGCAATCACCGTCAAAAAGATCGATCAAGAGCGACTGGAAAACGAACGTCGAGCTGCTGCGAATGCTCAGGCGCAAACCCAGGCAGAAGCAGACGACGCTACACGACAGAAGAATCAGGCACAGTCTGACCAAGCACGAGCGGAGATAGGTAAGGCGCAAGCGGAATCCGAGACCGCCAACGCGCAAGCAGCGACTCTGGCAGCACAAACCGCCACAGCAAACGCGCAGGCTGCAAAGACTCAGGCGGAAACTGACGCAACGAACGCGCAGAGCGCAAAGGCCCAGGCCGAAGCTGATGCGGCACGAGCGCAAGCCGAAGCTTCCAGAATCCAAGCAGAGGCGGACAAAGCCAAATCCGATATGGCGGACAGTCAGGCTGCGTCCGCCAACGCGCTTTCCGCAGCCCAGGCCGATGCCGAGCAATCCCGCTTAGCAGCCCAACGATCGCAGATGAGCGCGGAGCAGGCAGAAGCAGACAAAGTAGCGATGCGTGCCAAACTGTCCGAGCAGCTGAACTCTATTCTTCAAACTCGTGACAGCGCGCGCGGGCTAATAGTCAGCATGTCCGACGTGGTGTTCGACAGCGGCAGGTATTCGCTGAAGCCCGGTGCACGGGAAAAGCTAGCCAAAGTTGCCGGCATTCTGCTCGCCTACCCGGGGTTAAACATTGCAGTCGGCGGCTACACGGACAATGTCGGCGGCGATGCAATGAATCAGAAACTGTCTGAAAACCGTGCGGGATCCGTGCGCGATTACCTTGTGCAAGAAGGCGTACAGATGAATTCGGTCACAGCGCAGGGTTACGGCAATAGCCTGCCCGTTGCTTCAAACAACAACGCCGCTGGGCGCCAGCAGAATCGCAGGGTGGAACTTCTGGTCTCGGGCGAGGCCATTGGTCACCCAGTAAATACGACGACAGGAAGCCTCCGATAGTGGTCCACTCAAACTGCAAGTACCCGATGTACTGGTACTAACCACAATGTCCCTCGTGGCCCCGGTTCTTCGAACTTGGACCACGAGGGCACACGCAGGATGAGAGAAACGAACAAAGATGCTTGGAACCATATTGGTCGGAATCCTGGTTCTGGTCCTGGTGGGTGCTCTGCCGCGATGGTCGCATAGCCGAAGCTGGGGCTATGCCCCGACCGGTGGTGTGGGGCTCATTCTACTGATCGTTATCATTCTGCTGCTTCTCGGCAGGATCTGAGTCATGCGCGATAACAGTCCGATTTTGTTGGGCACCGCAGCAAGGCGCTGGCGCTGGCGCCGGAGTTCCCTCCGCGAGTCAGCACTTCTGCTCGTCGTGCTCCTGTGTAGCGGTAGCTCCTTCGCATATTCTGTTCTGACACATGAGGAAATCGTTGATCTTCTCTGGGCGGACGAAATTCGTCCCCTTCTCCTGAAGAGATTAGAATTTAGCAACCTGGTGCATTACGTTCGCAGCGGAGACTTCGTTGGCGAACTGATATTCCAAAGTCAGGATGTCAACGAGTACGCTTTTGCCTTGGGGGCGCTATCTCACTACACATCCGACATTGCTGGCCACCCAGCTGTGAATCAGGCCGTGGCAATAGAATATCCCAAGCTGCGGGCGAAGTTTGGTAAGTCTGTGCGGTATGCGCAGGACAAGACGGCCCACCTGAAAACAGAGTTTGGTTTCGATACGGTGCAAGTCGCGAAGAACCGTTATGCCTCACAGCAATATCACGACTTTATTGGCTTTCAGGTTTCCAAGCCGCTGCTGGAGCGGGTCTTCCCGGTTGTGTACGGAATGGAGTTGAAGGACGTGCTGACGCATGAGGACATGGCCGTGGGCTCATACCGTTTCGCGGTGAGCCGGCTAATCCCGCAAATGACCCGTGTCGCGTTGCAGACCCACAAGAAAGAACTGATGAGCGAAAGGCCCAACTTTGCCAGAAAGAAGTTCTTGTATCGTCTTTCGCGGTCGGGATATGAAAAGGAGTGGGGCAAGGACTACGTGAAACCCGGCGTGGGCACCCGCGTCATGTCAACACTCCTGCTATATATGCCAAAAATAGGTCCATTCAAAGGGCTGGCATTCAATAACCCAACTCCAAAAACTGAAGACCTGTACATCAAGAGCATCAACACGACCGTCGATCAGTACCGCACATTTCTTCAAGAAGTGCGCAGCGACAAATTGGTACTACCCAACGCCGATCTTGATAGCGGGCAAGCGGCCAAGGCGACGGAATATTCTCTGTCCGACGACGCTTACGCGAAGTTGCTGGCACAGGTGGCGCGCAGAAAGTTCGACCTGACCACGCCGGATCTGAGGGCCAATATTATGGCCTTCTATTCCGACCTAAGCATTCCGATTGAGACTAAGAAAAACCCCGGAGAGTGGCAGACCCTGCTACTTGAACTGGATCAACTGAAGTCGAGGGAAGCGGTCAATAGCGCTGCTCGGTGATTCACGTTTTTCCTTAGTTGCCTACGATGCACCATTCCAAATCAGCCGTATCGCGTCGAGTCGACCGTGCGGTCCGCTGAGACTCCAAATAAGGCTCGGTGGGCTGCGAGAGTCAAGCTGCAATTTGCCGCACCTGCGGTCACACTTGAACACAGCGACAAGAGCAAGATCCAGGACTGAGCACTTTTGCACAGTCTTCGGCATTCGTTGTCATCTATCGTCCTAACTGGAGAAGTCATGAAAAAAATCGCTGAACTTATACTGCGGCTTCTCGAACTCCTACGGGGCAGAACACAACGAATTCCTGAGACCGTCGCGGAATTGATACGGAGATTTCTTGAAATCCAAAGTGGCGGAACGCCACGAAGTCCCGAGCTTATCGCGGAAGATGACCGATTGATGGATGGTCTTCAGAAAAGATATCGGCTTTCGGTTTCAGGGCCGTTGTCGAACAATGAAAGATAGCCCGACACGTGAACTCAAGGCTGTCCCTTGCAAGCCTACCAATCCACAGAGCGCATGTGGCCGGCTCCGGAACTTTAGAGGAAAGCTCAATTAGTCTTATGGATGCAATCCGTCATCCCGTGCTTGCTCGTCTTCGCAGGCCTCTCGCCTTCATTCTGGCTTGGCTGAGAAACAGGTCAGGCCTTACGCCGCACGCCGGCGATTTCGCATCACTGCGGATGTGCCCCTTTTGTGGCCTTATCACGCCCCGGTATGAAACCTGTTGTTTAGAATGTGGCCGGGTGCTCAGCCCAGCCTGATCAGTCGAATACCAATGCTGCTGATGCGGTAATTAATCGTGCAGAACTACATTCAGCAGTGAACTATGCACCTGCATTCCGTCGCCATCGTAATTAATGAATCCCATTTCCCTGAACCGGTTCATAAAAAAACTCACGCGCGAACGGGTTGTGCCTACCATCTCTGCTAAGGTTTCCTGGCTCATCTTGGGGATAACCGACGCCGGCGCGCTCTCCTTGCCAAAATGTGCAAGCAGGAGCAGAAGCCGGGCAAGCCGCTTTTCGCTCGAATTAAACAGTTGGTCAACTAAGTCTTCTTCATATCGGATATTCCTTCCCAGCAGATAGGCAATGAACAGTTCCGAGAACGCGTGCTCCCTGTGCAGTGCGAGCATCATGGCTTTGCTATCGATCCGCAGAACTTCGCAGTCAGTCATTGCATTCGCAGATCCCATGCGCAGCTGCTGCCCCGCCAGACTGCCTTCCCCGAAAAAGTCCCCTTTGTTCAATACGCCCAGCGTCGCTTCCTTGCCATTTTTGGAAACGACGGACAGCGTGACCTTACCCTGCTGAATGTAGAACACTGCATCAGCCGTCTCGCCTTGCTTGAAAATTGTTTTTTTCCTTAGATATCCCACCACCTTCCTTCCGTCACCAATAGTTGCAAGGAATTTCCGTGGATCGAAGCTGTCGACTTTTTTGACTGGCTTGAATGCTGGAATCACTTAGCTCTCCCGTAGCGCGAACTTACACTCTTTGGCATT
>QHZX01000369.1 GCA_003224835.1 Acidobacteriota bacterium
ATGGTTGGACTCTTTATTAATACCCTCCCTTTGCGGGTGAATGTTTCAGGCGACGCTTTTTTAGGCGACTGGCTCAAGCAATTAAGAACTCAGTGGCTCGATATGCGGGAGCACGAACACACTCCTTTGATACAGATCCAAAAATGGAGTGAAGTTCCGGCAGGACAACCACTGTTCGAGAGTATTCTGATGTTCGAAAATTATGAGCTGAGTCGAAGGCTGCAGGCGCAGGGAGGGAAATGGGGCAAGAGACGGTTCAGATTATATGAGCAGACGGGCTATCCCCTGACGCTGACAGTTTATTCGGATTCCCAGCTGTGCCTGCAGATTGAGTTTGATCGACGACGCTTTGAGGAAGCAACGATTGAGCGAATGGTTTGCCACCTGAAGGTTCTTTTACAAGGAATGTTATCTGGCCCCACGCAGCGTCTGCTCGACCTGGAGTACTTGACTCAACAGGAGCGGTCGGAGCTGCTGGTCAGGTGGAATTCTACTCGGGCAGATTACTCTCGACGAGCGACTCTGCACGGATCTTTCGAAGAGCAAGTAAAGCTGTCTTCCGGTTCCATTGCAGTAGAAGCAGGCGATCAAAAATTGACGTATTCCGAGTTGAACTCGCGCGCAAACCGATTGGCACATCATCTTTTAAGACGCGGAATAAGGCCAGAGGACCTGGTGGGCATATGTGTTGACCGTTCAGTTGATATGGTAATTGCAATGTTGGCGGTTTTGAAGTCAGGGGCTGCCTATGTGCCATTGGATCCGGCATTCCCGAAGGAACGTCTGGCGCAGATTCTCGACGATGCACAAGTTAAAGTTCTGCTGGTTCAGCGGCACCTCGTTTCGGTTTTGCCGATCGTTCGTACAGATGTGCTATATCTGAGTGCCCCTGAGATTGCATACGAATCTGCAGAAGCCCCGTGCAGCACCGCGCAATCAAGTAACCTCGCGTATGTGATCTTCACATCCGGCTCAACTGGAAGACCCAAGGGCGTCCAAATCGAGCACAGAGCGGTGATGAATTTCATGGAGTCGATGTCACGGAAGCCCGGGTTGTCCTCGGAAGACACGTTATTGGCCGTGACAACATTCTCCTTCGATATAGCCGGCTTAGAAGTCTTCCTGCCACTTCTAAAAGGGGCGCGGGTCGTTATCGCGGATAAGGAAGTTGCAATTGACGGACGCCGTCTGGCGCGACTTGTGGAAAGTAGTGGCGCCACTGTCATGCAGGCCACGCCCACAACATGGAGAATGTTGCTGGAGGCGGGCTGGGCCGGACGAGAGAACATCAAACTGCTCTGCGGCGGAGAGGCCTTTCCAGTTGAATTGGCAAAGGAATTGATTCCACGCTGCTCGTCTCTGTGGAATATGTATGGACCTACCGAGACAACTATTTGGTCTACGATCTGGAGGGTAAGGACGGCACAAGGCTCCATACCAATCGGTCAACCTATAGCAAACACCGATGTCTACATATTGGACCGACACTTGCAGCCTCTTCCGATAGGTGTACCGGGCGAATTATTTATCGGTGGGGAGGGCGTTGCGAGAGGCTATTGGCGGCGTCCGGACTTAACCGCAGAACGATTCATTGCAAATCCATTTAAGCCTCATAACGGAGAACGCTTATATAGAACCGGTGACCTATGCCGCTGGAGAGCCGATGGAAGTATCGAATGTTTGGGTCGAAACGACCAGCAGGTTAAGATTCGCGGGTACCGTATGGAATTAGGAGATATTGAAACCGCATTAGCCACGCATCCTCTCGTAAAGCAAGCCCTGGCGACCGTTCAACAAACAGCCGTAGAGAAGAAGTTAGTTGCTTTTATAACTGCTAAGACTGACATGTCAGCGGCCCCGGGAGAGTTACGAAAACATCTTATCGATCGCCTTCCGGATTACATGGTTCCCTCTTCGTTTGTCACACTCGATCGGATGCCCTTAACACCGAACGGTAAAATCGACCGAAACGCGCTCCCCACCGTGAGCAGTGCCAACGAGGATCATGCCCACGCAGAATGGCCCACTCCTGCTGACCCGATGGAAAATATGATCGCCAGTGTACTGCGACGAGTGCTTGCAATCGAAAACATTGGGTCCAACAGCAATTTTTTTGATTTGGGCGCGGACTCTCTTTCGATATTGCGTGTTGCGGTCAAACTCGAAGAGTTACTGGGACGGGAAGTGGTGGTGATCGATTTGTTTCGCAATCCAACGGTAAAGTCCCTTGCAGAGTATCTACGTGGCAAAGAAGGCAGTGGGCAGCAGATTCGTACCAAGGAACAGATTAGTGCTCACAGAAACTCTGTAAGGCTACGCCTGCAGAAAAGATTGATGAGAGTTGAGTAATATGAAAATAACAGTTCCCAGTGACCAACTCGACGCAATTGCTATTATTGGGCTCGCAGGACGATTTCCAGGCGCCTCAGATATCGACGAATTTTGGCAGAATCTCAGTCACGGAGTGGAATCAATAACACACTTTGAAGATAGGGAACTTATTGCTGCAGGCGAGGATCCTGCTTTGGTGCAGTCTCCTGCATATATAAAAGCCAACGCGGTTTTGCAAGGCGTGGAACTATTTGATGCGGATTTCTTCGGGTTTACACCTCGCGAAGCAGAAGTCACCGACCCGCAACACAGGATTTTCCTGGAGTGCGCTTGGGAAGCGCTCGAAAATGCCGGGTACGATCCTGATCAATACCCAGGAAGAATAGGCGTGTTTGCCGGAGCCGGGCTTCACTGTTATTACCAGCGCAACCTTGAATCAAACCGGCAATTGTCGAAGTTACTGGGTGATCTTCCCCGATTCATTGCCATCGAGAAGGATTTTGTCAGCACGCGTGTGTCATACCGCCTAAATTTGAGAGGTCCCAGCATTTCCATTCAGACCGCGTGCTCGACGTCCCTGGTCTCTGTTCACTTAGGTTGTCAAAGCCTGTTAAACGGCGAATCAGACATGGTTCTCGCTGGCGGCG
>QHZX01000056.1 GCA_003224835.1 Acidobacteriota bacterium
CGGCATGTTTCCGCTTCTTCACCTGGGCCGTCCGTGGCTGTTTTACTGGCTGTTCCCGTATCCGAACAGCATGTCGTACTGGCCGCAATTCCGCAGCCCTCTGGTCTGGGACGTATTTGCGGTTTCGACATATCTGACCATCTCGCTGGTGTTCTGGTTTATTGGACTGATCCCCGATCTCGCTAGCCTGCGCGACCAGACCGACAACAAAGCTATAAAGTTTGTTTACGGATTGCTCGCCATGGGCTGGCGAAATTCAGTGCGCCACTGGCACCGTTACGAGACCGCGTACCTGCTGCTTGCAGGACTGGCCACTCCGCTCGTCCTCTCCGTTCACACCGTGGTGAGCTTCGACTTCTCAATCGGCATCGTTCCGGGCTGGCATACCACTATCTTTCCGCCATACTTTGTCGCTGGCGCGATTTACTCCGGCTTCGCCATGGTGCTGGTGCTGGCGATTCCGATACGCAAGTTTTACGATATTAAAGAGTTCATCACCGAGCGCCACATTGAGAACTCGGCCATGGTTATGCTGGCCACCGGCTGGATTGTTGCCTACGGCTATGCGATAGAAGCTTTTGTGAACTGGTACGGCGGGGATCCCTATGAGAGTTTCCTGCGCTGGAACCGCCTGCACGGCCCGTATGCTTTTTGGTACTACGCGCTGTTGGTCACCAACCTTCTAGTGCCGCAGGTCCTGTGGTTCAGAAGAATTCGCACCAGTCCATTTTGGTTGTTCCTGGTTTCACTCGATGTCCTGGTCGGCATGTGGCTTGAGCGATTCATCATCGTCGTGGTCAGCCTAACGCGCGACTTCGTTCCTTCGGCCTTCGGCCAGTACTACCCGACTTGGAATGACTGGTCGATACTGCTCGGCACGCTGGGCTTCTTTGCGGCTTGCATGTTCCTGTTCCTGCGGCTGCTGCCGGCAGTTTCCATCTCTGAGTTGAAGACCTTAATCCCGCAGGCAGAAGTGACGGTCGCGCATGCGGAGGAGGTCCACGAATTATGAAGGACCCCAGAATTTTCGGGCTGATGGCGGAATTCGATGACGTAAATGATGCCATTGTGGCGGCGCAAAGGTCGTACGCAGCGGGATACCGGAAGATGGATGCCTACGCGCCATTTCCCGTGGAAGAGCTATCGGAGGCGGTCGGTTTTCACAAAGACGGCGTCGCGCTAGTTTGCTTGATTGGCGGTTTGCTGGGCTGCACCGCTGCGTTCATTTTGCAGTGGTGGATCCACACCATCGCGTATCCCACCAATATTGGCGGGCGCCCGCTGAATTCATGGCCTTCTTTCATCATCGTAAGCTTCGAGATGACGATTCTCTTCGCCGGATTGTCGGCAGTATTCGGCATGTTGAGCTTGAATGGCTTGCCGATGCCGTATCACCCGGTTTTCAATGTGCCGCGCTTTGAGCTGGCGTCGAAAGACCGCTTCTTTCTGGTCATCTTCTCTTCGGACAAGAATTACGACGCCACGCGAACCCGGCAGTTCCTTGAAGGCTTGAATCCAATTTCAGTGGCGGAGGTGCCCAGCTAGATGGAGCGCCTCAGAAAATTTCGTCGCGCGGGAACCAAGATGCCATTTATGCTGCTCGCGCTGCTGGTGCTCGCCGGTTGCCGGCAAGATATGCACGACCAGCCGCGTTTTAAGCCGCTGGCCATGAGCGACTTCTATGCCGACCTGCGCTCTTCGCGGGCGCCGGTTGAGGGCACCGTGGCCCGCGGGCAACTGCACGAAGACACCTATTTCTACACCGGAAAAGTTGGGGCCAATCCTGGCGACTATATGCCTTTCCCGGTAACCGAAGAAGTGCTGCAACGCGGCCGTGAGCGCTTCGATATCTATTGCACGCCCTGCCATTCACGGCTTGGAGATGGCAATGGAATGATTGTGCAGCGTGGGTTTCAGCATCCGCCTTCGTATCATACGGATCGACTGCGGAAAGCGCCGCTGGGCTATTTCTTCATGGTTATGACCGAGGGCTTCGGCGCCATGCCGGATTATGCGGAGCAGATACAGCCGCGCGATCGCTGGTGCATTGTGGCGTATATCCGGGCTCTGCAGTTGAGCCAGAGCGCAACTCAGGCTGAGATTGGCGGACATGCCGTGCCGTCGCCGGCACCGCAATTCAAGGAACCCGGATCGGGCGCGACACTGCCGGTTCCGGCGCCGCAGAGCAGCGAGACAGACACAGGAGAAGAGCAGAAATGACCGTGGTACGCACTAATGCTGCCGAGTTCGCTGCTCCCGAGGCGGTGAACGCGATATACCAGCGCTCGCTGGGGATCGGTCTGCTCTTCGGCGTCGCGTCGTTGATTTTCGCGCTTGTGCCTTCGACGCGTGAGCAGTTCTTCCATGCGTATCTGATCGGATTCATGCTGTGGTTGGGGGTTTCGCTGGGATCGATGGCGGTTCTCATGATTCAGCATCTCACCGGTGGTAAGTGGGGGATGGTGATTCGGCGGCAACTTGAAGCCGCGATGAATGTATTGCCGATGATGGCTGTGCTGTTCATTCCGATTGCAGCGGCCGGACTGCCGTATCTATACAACGGCAACCACGAATCTGTCGGGGGGTGGCCGGGCTGGCTGCATTACCAGGGCCCAGACGCTCACTTGACTGCAATGAGCCACTCCTATCTCACTGTGGGTGGTTATATCGGCCGGGGAGCAATTTATTTTGCTATCTGGCTGGGATTGGCCTTTGTTTTGAGCCGCTGGTCGGCTGAGCAGGATCAGCCTCCGGTGCAGAATCTGAGTCCGCGATTCCGCACTATTGCCGCGCCCGGCGTGATCCTTTACGCGTTCACCATTTCATTCGCAGTTATTGATTGGGTCATGTCGATTGATCCGCACTGGTACTCGACCATCTTCGGTTTCATTTTTATCGTCGGAGAATGCCTTTCTGCCCTGTGCATGATGGTGGTCATCGAGCGAATTCTGGTGCCCTATCGGCCCATGGCTTTCCTTCTCAAGCCCAAAGAAGTCCATGACCATGGCAAGCTGATACTCACATTTGTCCTGCTTTGGGCTTACTTCAGCTTCGCGCAACTGCTGATTATCTGGGCCGGTAATCTGCCCATGGAAATTCGATTCTTCACCCGCCGCCTGTATTCCGGCTGGGAGGTGATGGGACTTGGCCTGGTGATATTTCATTTCGCCATCCCGTTCTTGTTTTTGCTCTCTCGCCCTTTCAAGCAAAATCCCCGGTCGCTGGTTCGGCTGGCAGCGTGGCTGCTTTTCATGCGCTTCATTGACCTGTTTTGGTACATCGAACCCAGCTTTCACAAAGCGCTCCGGCTTGACTGGGGATATTTACTGGACTTGATTGTGCCCGTCGCCATTGGCGGACTGTGGTTGGCTTTGTTTTTCCGCAATCTGAGATCGCGGCCTTTGCTGCCTGTGTATGACTTACATGCGCAGGAATTCCTGGAATACGTAGGAGCCGCCCATGATTGATCTACACAAGAACCACCAGCACGACGATCTTGGGTTCGAGCGTGAAGACCTGGGCGGAAAGCCGGTCTTCGGTTTCATCGTGTCGCTGGTTGTCGGCGGAATTCTGATTTACTACGTAATCTGGGGGATCTTTTACTTTCTGGACGCTTACGACAAAAAGCACCAGCAGACCCGGACTCCACTGGTCGCAATCGAGAAGGCGAATCCTCGCGATGTGCAAGCGACCGAAATCAATCGTTTTCCGGAACCGCGCCTCGAGGAAAATGAGCGTACTGAGCTGGACGGTTTTCGTCAGCGCGAGGAACAGGAACTCAACAGTTACGGCTGGGTAGATAAAAACGCCGGCGTGGCGCACATTCCGATCGACCAGGCGATGCAGCTGATCGCACAGCGTGGGTTGTCGACCACACCGCAAGTTGGGACTGTCCCGCTGTCGCCGGTGAATCTGGCGAAGGCTGCGGCGACCGCGGCCGATAACAGCGAAATGACACCTCAGGAACAACCAAAAGGACAAAAGAAGTGAGCAGTAGATTCAACAATTCGATTCTTTTACCTGTAATCATTTCAGCTCTCTGCGCCCTGGCAAGCGCTCAGAACATGAACTCGGGTGGAGTAATGGCGCCACCCGCGAACGTTAAGCCGCCAGGATTGAAAGATGTCGGCATCCGGCAAAATCTCAACGAACAGATTCCGCTCGATGTGACTTTCCATGACGAGAGCGGCAAGACCGTTCGCCTTGGCGAGTACATAGGCAAGAAGCCCGTCATTTTGAATTTCGTTTACCTCCGCTGCCCGATGCTGTGCAGTGAGTTGCTGATCGGCCTTGAGAGCTCGCTCAAAGTATTGAAATTCGATGTGGGCAAGGAGTTCGATGTCGTGACCGTCAGCTTCGACCCTACTGACACCCCGGCCCTTGCCCGAGCCAAGAAGGCCGAGATCCTCAAGCGTTACAACCGTGCAGGCGCGGAGAATGGGTGGCATTTTCTGACTGGCTCGCAGGAGTCGATTGCCGCCGTCACCAACGCCGCTGGATTCCAGTATCAGTTCGACAAGAAGACCGGCCAGTTCGCGCATGCCACTGCCATCATGGTGCTGACTCCAAGTGGCAAGCTGGCGCAGTATTACTACGGCGTGGACTTCCCGCCGAAAGACCTGCGGCTTTCTCTGATTCAGGCCTCCGACAACAAGATCGGAACTGTTGCTGACGCAGTGCTTTTGTACTGCTTTCATTACGACCCGGCGACCGGAAAATACAGCCTCATCATAGGCCGAGTGATTCAGATAGCCGGAGGGCTGACGATTCTCTTGCTGGGAGGAATGCTTCTGTTGCTCTTCCGGCGCGGTCCGGACCACGATCTCAGGAGGCAAGGCAGCTCTCATATTTATGTTCGATAATCTTCCACTTTGGCCGACAGCTGCGTCCTCCCACGCCCGCTATGAGGATTGGCTGTTCATCTTTCTCACCGTAGTTTCGGTGGTGATGACGGTCCTGATCTTCGCGGTCATCGCGGTCTTCGCCATGAAATACCGGCGCCGCCACGGCCGTGAAGCCACTCAGATCGAAGGCTCGTTGCTGCTCGAGATCGGGTGGTCCATCGCGCCTCTGGGCATCATGATGCTGATGTTCGCCGGCGGGGCGGTGCTCTACTTCATCATGCGGAGCCCTCCAAGAGATTCAGCCCAGGTTTACGTGGTGGCGAAGCAATGGATGTGGAAGCTGCAGCACATGGAAGGTCCGCGTGAGATCAATCAGCTGCATGTGCCGGTAGACCGGGACGTCGAACTCATCATGACTTCGCAGGACGTGATCCACAGCTTTTACGTTCCTGCCTTCCGGGTGAAGCAGGATGTTCTGCCGGGCCGCTACACCACTCTTTGGTTTCGCGCCACCAAGCCTGGAACATATCACCTCTTTTGTGCCCAGTTCTGCGGGACCATGCATTCAGGAATGATCGGTGAAGTTACGGTGATGGAGTCGAAGGACTATCAGGCGTGGATGACGAGCGCGGCACCCAGTGGCTCATTGGCGCAAACTGGGATGACACTGTTTCAGCAGCTCGGGTGCAATACGTGTCACCTTAACGATGTGCAGGGACGCGGTCCCGTCCTGAAAGGGGTTTACGGCAACCCGGTGCAGCTCGGAGATGGACGCACAGTAACTGCCGACGAAAATTACATCCGCGAATCCATTCTGGTGCCAGCTGCGAAAGTTGTCTCCGGATTCAGGCCGATTATGCCCTCGTGGCAAGGCCAGGTGAACGAAGAGCAATTGAACGAGCTAATCGCGTACATTAAATCTTTAAACCCACCTCCGACTGGAGAAGCAGTGACAGCAGGAGCGCCGGGAGGAACAACACCACCGCCGTCCGCGAAGTAAAGGAAAAGGAAATGGCTACCGCAGCAGTAACGACCGAAAGAAAGAATTATCTCAACGCGGAGTATGGTATTCGCTCGTGGTTGCTTACCACCGACCACAAACGTATAGCCCTGCTATACCTGCTCTCGATCACGCTGTTCTTTTTTATCGGCGGCTTTTTTGCCTTGCTTATTCGCCTGGAATTGCTCACTCCCGCCGGCGACCTTTTGACAGCCGATATGTACAACAAAGCCTTCACCATGCACGGCCAGATCATGGTTTTTTTCTTCCTGATCCCGTCAATTCCAGCCGTGCTCGGGAATTTCCTTATTCCTATGATGATCGGGGCCAAAGACCTGGCGTTTCCACGTATTAACTTGTTGAGCTGGTACATCTACGTTGCCGCCGGGGTGCTGTACATCTACTGCCTGGCCACAGGCGGCGTGGATACGGGTTGGACCTTTTATACGCCCTATTCCAGCATGTTCAGCAATACGCACGTGGTTGAGGCCGGGCTGGCGATTTTTATCGTGGGATTCTCGTCGATCTTGACTGGTTTGAACTTCGTAGTAACCGTTCACCGCATGCGGGCCCCGGGGCTGACCTGGTCGCGTCTGCCTCTGTTCGTGTGGTCGCATTACGCAACCAGCATCATCATGCTGCTGGGAACACCCGTGATCGCCATCACTCTGGTGCTGGTGGTCCTCGAGCGCACCCTGAATCTCGGCATCTTTGATCCGGCACGCGGCGGCGATCCGGTGCTCTTCCAGCACCTGTTCTGGTTTTATTCGCACCCGGCGGTTTACATCATGATTCTGCCGTCCATGGCAGTAATGAGCGAAATCATCCCGTGCTTCTCGCGCAAACGCGTTTTCGGATACACGTTCGTCGCCATGTCGAGCATCGCCATTGCCGCGATCGGTTTTATTGTGTGGGCGCACCATATGTTCGTGGCCGGGATCTCACTCTATTCCGCGTTAGTATTTTCGTGCCTTAGCTTCCTGGTTGCGGTGCCATCGGCGATCAAGGTGTTCAACTGGACCGCGACCATGTACAAGGGCTCGGTCTCGTTCTCGACTCCGATGCTGTATGCAATGGGCTTCATCGGGCTATTTACGATCGGGGGCCTGACGGGACTTTTCCTGGCGACTCTCGGCGTCGACGTCCATGTTCATGACACATACTTTGTGATCGCCCATTTCCATTACGTCATGGTGGGCGGCGCCGTTATGGGTTATCTGGGCGGTATGCACTTCTGGTGGCCTAAAATCTCAGGCCGCATGTATCCCGAGGGATGGGGACGTCTGGCCGCAGTGGTTGTGTTCATTGGCTTCAATCTCACCTTCTTCCCGCAATTCATTGTTGGATATCTTGGAATGCCGCGCCGCTACTGGCAGTATCCGCCTGAGTATCAGGTCTACAACGTGCTCTCGACTGCAGGCGCAAGCATTCTCGCTGTGGGATACCTGCTGCCGATGGTTTACCTGTTATGGTCTTTGCGGTATGGCAAAATCGCTCCGGATAATCCGTGGCAGGCCACGGGATTGGAGTGGAGGACCGCATCTCCGCCACCCACTTTCAATTTCGATGAAACGCCCGAAGTAACTTGGGAAGCCTATGAGTACGACAAGATGCCGCTGCCGGAAGAGGTGACACTTGAGCGATAGAGCCGGTATCGGGGAAACCCCGCTTGCGGTTGAGCATGAAGAGCGCCCGGAACTGCGCCATCACTTTGCGGATGTAGAGCAGCAGCGCAACGCGGCTACGCTGGGCATGTGGTGGTTCCTGGGTACCGAAATCATGTTCTTCGGCGGAATGTTTTGCGCGTACCTGGTTTACCGCCGGTGGTATTTCCCCGAGTTTGCCGCATCCAGCCGGAGCCTTGATCTTATCGTGGGCACGCTGAACACCGCCGTGCTGATTTGCAGCAGTTTGACGGTGGCAATGTCGGTCCGCGCGGCGCAGTTGGGTAGGCGCACGCTTCAGGTGAAGCTGTTGCTGGCGACGATTTTCTTTGGGCTGGTATTTTTGGGCGTAAAGGCCTACGAGTGGAACAACAAATATAAAGAGCATCACATTCCGACGTTTAGCTTCAGCGCGAACGACCTGATCAAAGAGAACCAGAAACTCTTTGGATTAGATCAACTGCAGAATGATCCCGCAAAGCTTCAAGAGCGGAAGGCGGAAATCCAGCGCCGCTCGCAAATCTTCTTTTCTCTTTATTTCGCGCTGACTGGCATGCACGCCATACACATGGTCATCGGCGTCGGCCTCTTTGGTGTCATAACCTGGATGGCTTACAAGGGTAGATTTACTCCGGAGTATCACACGCCTTTGGAGATTGCGGGATTGTACTGGCACTTTGTCGACATCGTGTGGATTTATCTCTTTCCCTTGCTGTATTTAATCGACCGCCGACCGGGAGCTTGAGCAATTATGGCTGATCATTCCGAACACGTTGTTCGTGCAAGCTTGTATTGGCTAGTCTGGGCAATCCTTATCGTTGCCACGTTTCTGACCGCATGGGTGGCAACCGTCGATCTGGGCGCATTCAATACCGTGGTCGCTCTCTTCATCGCCACCTGCAAAGCGTCGATTGTCGTGCTCATCTTTATGGGGGTGAAGTACACCCACGAAAAGATGACCAGGCCCATCCTGGTCGGTGCGGTGTTTTGGCTTCTGATACTGCTGATCCTGAGCCTTGCCGATTACTCCTCGCGCTACGCGGGATAATCAGCCCACTCCAAATATTCTAATGTCATTCCGAGCTGCTTTAGCGGCCAGGAATCTGCTGTGCCCTGAAGAAAAGTTGAACTGGGGGCGAATAGCTCCTCAGACCTGAACGTCGTCGGAATGGCAGCACGGAATTTTAAGCGGAACACCCTGCGCGAAGCGCGGGTTCCTGATGCTATCTTTAACTTCATGTCCGTAAGCCCGGCGCCTTGGTCGGACTCCACTGCACTCGAATCAGCTCTGCGACGCAACCTTCGCGGTGAGGTTCGATTCGATAATGGTAGCCGTGCGCTTTATGCCACGGACGCTTCGAATTACCGCCAGGTCCCGATTGCGGTCGTGATTCCTCGCGACGTCGAAGATGTAATTGCTGCTGTGTCTATTTGCCGCGAGCACGGCGCTCCCATGCTTTGCCGTGGTGGAGGGACTTCTCTGGCGGGCCAATGCTGCAACGTTGCCGTGGTGCTTGACTTCTCCAAGCACATGGCAAAGATTCTTGAACTCGACCCCGAACGCCGCATTGCGCGAGTGCAGCCCGGAGTCATCCTCGATCATCTGCGGAACCAGGCCGAAAAGCATAACCTGACCTTCGGGCCTGATCCCGCTTCTCACAGCCGGTGCACGCTCGGAGGAATGATTGGCAACAACTCCTGCAGCGTTCACTCAGTCATGTCGGGCAAGACCGACGAAAATATCGAGGAACTTGAGATTCTCACCTACGATGGCCAGCGCATGCGCGTGGGCCAGACCTCAGATTCGGAGCTCCAAACCATTATTCGGACAGGCGGACGCCGTGGCGAAATATACGCCGGACTAAAAACCATTCGCGACCAGTATCGCGATCACGTGCGCCAGCGATTTCCGAATATTCCGCGCCGAGTCTCTGGCTACAACTTGAACTTCCTTTTGCCCGAGAACGGATTTCATGTCGCGCGCGCGCTGGTCGGTTCTGAAGGAACGTGTGTCACGGTT
>QHZX01000393.1 GCA_003224835.1 Acidobacteriota bacterium
GCGTCTGTTTCCTGCCTGATCTTCTCACGACGTAGATTTTCGCGCTGGCGCATGACATTTCGCTCTTCCGGGCTCATCCGCATCCAACGCTCAGCGTTGCGTTGAAAATTCTGGCGCGCTTGCGGCGGCATTGCGAGCCAACGGTCTCGAATGCTCTGGCCCCCGCCTGATCCATGAGAAGCACCGACTGGCGGTCGGCCAATCGGGCCCATCGACCGATGTGATTGCGGTTGCCCTTGCGCAGTTGCGCAGGACAAAGCCAGAACCGACACTGCGGCGATTAGTTCACAAAGTCGGCTTATCTTCCCACACGGTATTTTCATCCCAGGTGATCAGTTCATCCAGATCAGCCACGACGTCATAATCCTGTGGGTCGATTTTTGCCACCACGTCTAAATCATTCGCGGAGGTTGTCCGTGAGATTGGATGATGCGTGGCAATAGCCGTCGCCATAACGACCGTTGCCACAGCGGATGCTGCAGCAAGTCTTCGAAGGCTAAACCAGCTTCGCGCTCGCTGGAAACGAGCCGTTTCCTGGCGGACCCTTCTTAGCACGTTCCGGACGAAGAATGGCGAAAGGGTCGGTTCCGGAACATGGCCAAGAACATCCCACAACTGCTTGTCATCTTCACGTTCCATACTGTCAGACAATTGAACTATTTGCCGCGCCCGAAGTTGCGCTCGGATGGGCGCCAACAAGCGTTTATTCACAATCCAGGCGCTTCGAGGAATCCCTCCAGTTGCCGAATACGAGTTGGGTGCCTCATTTTGCGCAACGCTTTTGCTTCGATCTGACGGATGCGCTCGCGAGTAACTTGGAACTGCCGGCCTACCTCCTCCAACGTGCGACTGTATCCATCGATGAGCCCAAATCGTTGCTCGAGCACTTGCCGTTCCCGGTCCGTGAGCGTCTCCAGCACGTCTTTGATCTTTTCCTTTAACAACACGATGGCCGTCATGTCGCTTGGGTTTTCTGCCCCTCGGTCCTCGATGAAGTCGCCGAAATTGGTTTCTTCGCTCTCGCCCACTGGCGATTGGAGAGAGATCGGTTGTTGCGCCATTTTTAGGACCGCTCTAACGCGATCAACTGGCAGGAGCACTTCTTCAGCCACTTCTTCGGGCGTAGGCTCTCGCCCGTATTCCTGCACGAGTTGTTTTTGCACTCGCATGAGCTTGTTAATGGTTTCGATCATGTGCACGGGAATTCGGATCGTGCGAGCCTGGTCGGCAATCGAACGCGTGATGGCCTGACGAATCCACCACGTCGCGTAAGTGGAAAATTTATAACCGCGGCGATACTCGAATTTCTCAACCGCCTTCATGAGTCCCATGTTGCCCTCCTGGATTAGGTCGAGAAACGAGAGGCCGCGATTGGTGTATTTTTTGGCGATTGAAATAACGAGACGGAGATTGGCCTCCACCATTTCGGTCTTCGCCTTGAACGCCTGGCGCAGCCAACCCTTTAACGTCCGATACTCTTCGCCGAAATCACAAACCGAAAACCATAGGGTCTTTTCCAACTCACGAATCTTGTTCTGAAGTTGCAGGCGCCTTTTCTGGCTGCGCGGATTTTTCGCCAATTCGGTCCGGAGGTAAAGCGACGTATGATGTGCATCATCGGCCAAGTGCACAAATTCTTCAGTAACTCTCTGCTTGAGGTAAAAATGCGGATACACCCTCTGCAGCGACGCCAGAGTCCTCTCCAATGCTTTTAATTTGTACGTTCTTTTTTTCGAGGAGTTCCGCGCAAGTTCGCAAAATTGGTGACCTACGAACGAGCTTAATTGTTCCACCTGTTTGCAAAGACGTGGAAGATTCTTCATGTACCTTTCACGGCTCTCGATTTTTTTGTCCAGAATCACTCGATCGAACCGCTCTCGTCCCTCAAGCAGTTTTCCGGCAAGCTCAAGATGGGCGCGCGCGACAAAGCCAAATCGACTGATGTGCCTTTGGACCATCTGTTCCGCTTCTTCGATTCGCTTTGAAATTT
>QHZX01000394.1:0-4255 GCA_003224835.1 Acidobacteriota bacterium
CCGTCGCGTGTTCAAATTCCTTGCGCGCGAAATAGGCCGCGCCCAAGTTTGAGTAGAACGAAGCCGAATCCGGCTCGATCGCCAGTGCCTTCTTGTATTGCTTGATCGAAGCGCCATACTTGTGGCGCTCGTAGTCGATTACGCCGAGGTTGTTGTAAGCTTCGGCGAACTTCCGATCTTTTCGTATGGCCTGTTCAAAATGTTTTCCTGCGGGTTTAAATCGTTGCATCATCAATTCCGCGATGCCCAACTTATTCGAGGCAGCTGCGCTCTGAGGGTTTTTCACCAGCGCCGCCTGGTAATAGTCAATTGCATCCAGATATTGCTTGCCGGCACGCAAGTCGTCTCCCTGCTTTTCCAGTTCTACAGCCGAGGAGGTACTCGATGGCGGTGGAACCTGCCTCATGGGAGGCGCAATCTGAATTTGATCGGACAATGATTTTTGCCCGAAGGCAAGTGGGGCCAGAAAGCTTAGCAGCGCTATCGGCAGCGCTCGGTGGAAGGACGTGCGAAACATATGACGCCTCCTGAGCAGGGAATTCCTATCTCAGTGACCCCGGCCACACTCGCCAGGTTCCCTCCCCACCTTCATGTAACGCAAAGTATCTAGTGAGGGTTAGCGGTTGCGTCCGGCGGTTTGGGCGGAGGATTCGCCTGCTTTTCTTCCTTAAACATACCAGCGATTTTGCCTAGAAATCCCTTTTTCTTTTGCGCTGCCTGTTCGGCTGACTCATTCGCCGGCGGCTCAGGCTGCGCATTACCTAAGCCTAAAATCTTGGACAAAATTCCATGAATCCCGTTGCCCTGATCGCAAGTGCTGGTAGGCTCTGTCCCCACGATGAACGCGGCACTATAAGTTTGCGGACAAGAAGGCGTGGCCAGAAGATTAGTGATTCGGTCGAGTTGCACGTCAACTACGCCCGAGGGTTGCGAGAACGGCGTCATTTCAGAATAACGCGGCAATTCCGCAGCTTTCTTCATCAGGTCGGTCCAGATTGGCGCTGCAGTCTGCGCGCCGCTCAGCCGCAGATCGCTATAATCGTCGAAGCCGACCCAGACAATACACAGCAGATTGCTTGTATAACCGGCGAACCAGCCATCATGCGAGCTGCCGGTTTTGCCGGCTGCGGGCTGCTGGAATCCACGCACGCGCACCGCCGAAAAACCCAGCCCATTGTTGATGACGCTTTCCAGCATGTCGGTCATAACGTAGGCCACGCGCGGGTCAAGCACCTGCCTTGTCTCGGGACTGAAATTCGTCACCGGATCGCCTTCGGCTGTCCGCACTGACTTAACCAGCACCGGCGAGAGCCGGGTACCATTGTTTGCAAATACGGTGTAGGCGGCAGCCATGTCCATTGGTGTCGCATCGTAGGCGCCAAGCGCCATGGCCGGAGTGGCTTTCACAGACGCAATACCGGCAGCTTTGGCGAGGTCCACAACCTTGTCGTACCCCACTTCTTCGGCCATTTTGACTGTGGCGTTGTTCAGCGACATAGCCAGCGCGTAACGGGCGGTTACGTCGCCGTGATATTCCTCTTTGTAATAGTACCGAAGCCGGAGTGTATACCGGGTTGCTGCCATCAAGCGCCGTGTTCATTGCTGCGGCATAAACAAACGGCTTGAAAATCGAACCTGTAGGGCGTTTTGCAATGGCATGGTTCAGCTGGCTTAATCCATAGTTGCGTCCGCCTACTAGCGCCAGCACCTCGCCGGTATGAGGATCCAACGCGATCAGTGCAACCTGCGCTTGTGGCCCAGGCTCTATTTGCGTTTGATACTTACCTTTGCCGATTTTGACCCGCTTGGTTCGGCGCTTGGTGACCTGGTCATCCACCAGCTTGATTCCGTTCTCGACGGCTTGGGCTGCGGCGCGTTGCAGCTGGGGATCGAGCGTGGTGTATATGCGATACGCCTGCTCGTTCATTTCGCGTTCAGGCAGCTTGGGAATCAGCGTTTCGCGTACCAGATCGACAAAATACGGTGCTTGGCTGGCCTCGACGTTGGGCGGCGCGAGCTTCAGCGGCGCCGCCTTGGCCTTGTCGGCCTGCTCTCGCGTGATCGCGTGGGTTTCGACCATGCTGTCCAGCACAAGATTCCTGCGCTCCTGCGCGCGATCGTGATGCCGGTATGGCGAAAGATAACTTGGCCGCTGAATAATGCCAGCCAGCAAGGCGGCCTCGGGCAAAGTAATGTCTTTGATGTCCTTGTTGAAATAAGCCTGCGAGGCTTCTGCGAACCCACTGATCTCGAAGGAACCGCGCTGCCCAAGGTCCACCCAGTTGCCATAAAATTCGAATATCTCCTGCTTGCTGAAGCGTTGCTCCAATTCCATTGCGATGAGCATTTCGGTCAGCTTGCGCTTGATTGTTTTTTCCGGGGTTAGAAAGAATCCGCGAGCCAGCTGCATGGTGATCGTCGACCCGCCCTGCTCGTGGCGCTGCCGCGTGAAGTCAATCCATGCAGCCTCTGCAAAGCGCAGAAAATTAACGCCATTATGTTGGAAGAAACGCCGGTCTTCGATCGCAAGCACCGCGTCTACCAGGGCTTTCGGCATTTCGTTGTAGTGAACTACTTGCCGCTTGGAGCGCTGGTCACCCTCAAACAATGACGTGATAATTTCTGGCTCAAGTTCGTAGGCTTCCAGCTGGCTGCCTGCATTACCGCTAATACTCTCAACTTGCCCTTGGCGCACCCGTATGGTTGCTGGCTCAGGACTGTGGTAAGAGTTCGGTCCGGGTTCGATCTGAATGCTGCCGGCGGTCAGGTGATAGCTGCCCATCGTCGACTGGCCGCTTTTCTCTGCATAGCCGGCATGGCGCAGCTCTGCCGCAATTTCTTTAAGATCCGCCTTCTCTCCTACAGCGATCGAGACCGGTCTGGCATAGATCTTGGCGGAATTGGCGAAAACCGAGCCCTCGAAACGATGAGCAATAATTCGTTCGTACTTTACGTAGTAGTAGGAGAAGGCACTGGCAAAAACCACCGCCAAGATGAGAAACGTGGCTAAAGCGAACCGCAGCACGGGATCCCGGCCAGGCATCCCTGACCTGCTCCTTCTGCGCGGAATTCTGATTTTTATAGCCACTTGTTGACGCGGTTTTCCCTACAGTTAGATGAACTCATGTCACTGCTGGTGAGATGAGGCGGCGCGAGCAATCGTTACCAGAGCATACCCCGGCCTGGGGCCGAAGCAGTTCCTATTTTAATAGATTCTGAGCTCAAGTCGATTGGATTGAGAGGCGAACGTACCTCTAGAGTACGCCCCGATTTTCTGTGCTGGCATCGAAGTGCAGGTCCATCGGATAACCCGGAAGGTCCACGTGAACCACGTATGGGACTTGGATGATGATTAGGCCCCTGCCTTGCATTCCCGTCCGCTGAACGTGAATTTGTTCTTCCGTAACCGGGATATCGAAATCCTGCGCCTTCCGGAATATTTCCGTGCGAATGTCGTTCTCTGTCTTACTGGTGTAAGTATCCATGGTGGCTTCGTTCTTGACCGCATCCCGAAACTGGTAGTTATCGAAATAAGGCGGAATGATCTTCGCTCCTATGAAGACGGAGACGGCAATCACGGCCAATCCCAAGAACATTTTTATGCTGCTCATTGACCCACTCCCAGGGACCGCATTGGCGCTATTTGTGCGCTCGTTCCAGAACTTCCTGGAAATAATCCACTATCGCGGCGATGCTAACATCCTGGGATTGACGAGTCGAGCGTTGAACCACCTCCACCCTATCTTCAGTAACCTTTTTTCCTACATTAACCCGGAAGGGAATGGCCACTAGGTCAGCATCCTTGAACTTGACCCCTGGCCTTTCGTCCCTGTCGTCTAATAACACGTCGAAACCGGCCGTTTCCAGGCGGCTGGCGATGCTCTCGGCCGTGGTCTTCAAGTTCTGATCACCGACGTTCGTGGGCGTCACGACAATGTCAAAAGGGGCGATCTTCCGGGGCAGCCAGAAGCCGTTTTCGTCGTTGCCTTGTTCCACCGCAGCCGTCAGAATGCGCTCGATTCCAATGCCGTAGCTGCCCATGATAGGCGTGACTTCCTTTCCGTTTTTATCGAGAACGCGCGCGCCCATCGAGTCCGTATACTTGCGGCCCAGCTTGAATATGTGGCCGATCTCAACTGCGCTATCCATGCGAAGCGGGGAACGGCAGTTCGGGCAAGCATCGCCGGTAGTGACCGCACGTAAATCGGCGTAAGCGGTAGGTTGGAAATTCTTTCCTGGTGTGATGTTTTTGACG
>QHZX01000394.1:4264-6845 GCA_003224835.1 Acidobacteriota bacterium
GCGATATCTTTGCCCCATTCAATTCCGAGCGGTCCGAGAAATCCTGCAGGCGAACTGAAAAGTTTCTGGATTTCCTCTTCTTGCATGGGCCGAGTTTCTTTTCCCGCCAGCGCAGTAGAAAGCTTGGCTTCGTTCAACTGATGATCACCGCGCATGAGAACAACCACCGGCCTCGAACCCATCTGTCTTGTGGAGATAGGAGAGCTTGTAGGGAAACGGGCGCCCCCGCCTGCCTGAGGCTTAGATTCCTGGTCTTTCGAATCGATCATCAACGCGAGCGTCTTTATCTTGTTCTTTGGTGAGACGCCAAGAAATCTCCCAACCTCCTCGATAGTCTTCATGCCCGGCGTGTGCACTTCGAGAGGCCTGCCATCGCCTTCGGGTTTGAGGTCTTCAACTGGTTCCAGTTTCGATGTCGCTTTTTCAAGATTCGCCGCGTACTTGCAGTTGGCGCAGCTCACGACCTGATCTTCGCCAGCAGGCGTGTACACCATGAACTCTTCCGATTGCGATCCACCCATCGCGCCTGAGTGGGCGTCGATGATCAGATAATTCAGTCCGCAACGGTCGAAGATTCGCTGGTAAGTCTCGCGATGCTTGCGGTACGACACATCCAGCCCCGCTGCATCGATATCAAACGAGTACGAATCCTTCATAAGGAATTGGCGCACTCGCAGCAGCCCTGACTTTGGCCGGGGCTCATCGCGAAATTTCGACTGGATCTGATACCAGATTTGCGGAAGCTGCTTGTAGCTGCGCAGTTCCTTTCGCGCGATCTCGGTCATGTTCTCTTCGTGAGTCATGGCCAGGCAGAGCTCCGCGCCCTTGCGGTCTTTGAGTCGGAAAAGATTGTCTCCCATCACCGACCAACGTCCGCTTGCCTCCCATAGTTCACGCGGATGCAGCGCCGGCAAGTAAAATTCCTGGCCAATGCGGTCCATCTCCTCGCGGACAATGGCAACAATTTTGTTGAACGATCTCTGGCCGAGAAAAAGATAGGAATATATTCCGGCGGCTAATTGCCGAACATACCCTGCGCGCACCAGAAACTTATGGCTGGCGACCTCGGCATCAGCCGGCGCTTCGCGCAGTGTGGGGATAAAAAGCTGTGACCAGCGACGCATAGTAGGCGTTCCAAATGAAGGTGAGAATTTAGCATTGTAGCAGGCACAATTCGTTCCTATTGGAGCCAACTCAGTAGAAGACCAGCTCACCCTAATGTGGAGGCACGGGCGCCCTCGCCCGTGCTTACTGATTGTTCACTCGTCACAGACATTCTTCTCGATCTTTGGCGACCATGCAGGGATGGAACACAAACATGCATATCGCCGAAAGCTGCCGCACTATCAATGGATCGGCAAGACGTACTTTATTACCTTTGCGACTGATGATCGACGCGTACTAACTCCACATTCGCGACAACTTGTTCTGGATACGTGCCTAAAAGGGAGCGGGAAGCGATATCAGCTACGCGCAGTGGTTGTGATGCCAGATCATGTTCACCTGATATTGACGCCTCTCGACGACGGAACGGGGCCGATCAGCCTTCCAGAAATATTGCAGGAAATCAAAAGCGTATCAGCGCACCGGATCAACAAGTATCTCGGTCGAAAGGGACGTCTTTGGCAAGAGGAATCTTTCGATCGCGCGATGAGGGAAACCGAAAATACTCGTGGCAGGATAGAGTACATCCTCGGCAATCCGGTGCGAGCGGGGCTTGTCAGAAATCCGTACGACTACACGTGGTTATGGACAGAAAGCACGGGCGAGGGCGCCCGTGCCTCCAAATCCAGTTATTGAGGTTGTATCAGCTCTACGCTGTTACGTTCTTCTCAACCTTGCCAGCCCCACGCCCGCACCGATTAGCAACGAGCCCGCCATTCGGTTCGTCAGCTTCTCAAATCGCGGACTCCGAGCAGTGCTCAGCGCACGTCCGGCCAGCTGCCCGTATACGAACAAAATTACAAACTCCACCACGATGGAACTGAGCACCAGCAGCAGAATCTGGAACGCGACATTATGGTGAGCATCAATGAACTGCGGCAGAATTGCCGTAAAAAACAGCAGAGCTTTGGGATTCGCGGCCTGCAGAAAAAATCCATCGCGAAGAATGCGCGGGCCGCTTCGCGAGTCTGCGCTCGATTCGGGCAGCGACGAGACTGAAGTTTTCGCGAAGAAACTGCGGATTCCCAAATAAACCAAATAGCCCGCGCCCAGCCATTTAATCGCGAAAAATAATTTGTACGAAGCAACAATCACTGCGCCCAGGCTGGTTGCTGAAAGCGTGAAGTAGAGTGCGTTGGCGCTGAGAATTCCCCAGCTTGCCCAGACAGACTTGCCCGGCCCGCGCCTAAGTCCCTGTGACAAAACGTAAAGCACCGCCGGACCCGGCGTCACGCTGAGCACAGCTTCGGTCATCACGAAAAGCAGCCAGATTTTCCAGTTCATAGATCAGTGCGCGGTACAACTCACACCATCTCCGTTCCCCACAGATCATGCAGGTGAACGATGCCCTCAAGTTTCATGTGTTCATCAACCACGGCCAGCGAAGTGATCTTGCGCTCCTCCATAATTGCCAGCG
>QHZX01000057.1 GCA_003224835.1 Acidobacteriota bacterium
GATCTACCAGGCCCTCTTTTTCATCCAGGTGGCGCTCGGTGACATTGGGATCCTCCGGCTTCAACTGCTCGAAAAATCCCAGTTGATTCAAGCGTTGCAAACTAATTTTCCAGAGTTGCTCGTTATAAGTCTGGCCTTCTTCGAGCAACAGTTCCCGGCGTATGACCTTGTCGCGCGTGGTGGTGTTGCCCTGGAATTCAATGCGGCGCACTGAGAACTGCTTGCCTTCATCCACATCGATATCGAAGTAGACCAGTTTTTTATCTTCCTCGATACGCGGCTGGGGGACAGAGGTGAAGTTGATGTAACCCTGCGTGCCATAGGCGTTCTTCAGGTTTTCCAACCCCTTGGCGATCTTCTCCCGGTTGAAAACATCGCCGTCCTTAATGGCGAAGAGTGAACGCAGGGCTGCGGTATTCGTGATCGCTTTATTTCCCTTGAACGTGATCCCGCCTAATTTGTAACGATCGCCTTCATCAATCGGGATGGTGATGTCCATCGACTTGCCCGGTCCCGGCCGGATGAGAGGAAAATGGAAGTTGGGATGGCCGGTGTCGCGGATTTTAGTTTGCGGATCACCCACGTTTCCTTTAAAGAATCCGCGGTTTTGCAGGGCCTCGCGCACCAGCTCCATGTCGTCATCGAGCTTGGTAGCGTCGTAGGTTTTGGCAAATAGTCCTTCGAGAAAAATGGAGTGTGGCACGCCTATAGGCCTGAGGAAATGCATGGCCTGGCGCAGCTCACGGCTTTTCACGTTCTTGTTGCCCACGAACGTAATGCGCCCGACCTTCACCTTGGGCCCTTCGCGGACCACGAATGTAATGCCCACCGACGCAGGCGGAATAGGCCGGACTTCAGTACGAATGGTGGCGAACTGGTGTCCGTGCTCGGCCTCCAGATTACGGATGACGACTTCCGCCTTTTTCACTTTGGTGGGGTCGTATTGAGATTCAGGAGAGAGGGTGACTTTATCCTGCTTGAAGCGGTCGAGGATGTCGCTTTTCGAGATCGCGTTAATCCCCACGTAATTGATCTCTCGTACGCGCGGCTTCTCTTTTACATAAATATGAAGGATCCAGCCTTTGGGGGTAGCCTCGCGCTCAAAGCGAATGTCCTCGAAATACCCGGTGTTCCAGAGGGAGTTGAAGTCGCGCTCGATAGCCGCCTGGTCATAAACATCGCCAGGGCGGCTGAAAATATGGGCACGTACGCTTTCTGCGGGGACGCTGCGGTTTCCATGTACCTCAATCCCGCTGATAACGTCGGGCTGCTGCTGTTGGGCCAGCAACATCGGCGTCAGCATAAAAAGGAGAACCGCAAACCCGGCTTGGAGAGGGCAGAATTTCAAGGAAATCTTTCGGAATGAAAAACATGCAGGCCCGGACACAGCTTCTTCCGGACGCCGCCAGCCACTCCTCCCCGAAGTCGCAGGGCTATCCTGATGAATGCAAAAAATCGGCACTTACCTCAAAATCGTTGGAGTTAATGGAAAACCGCAATTATACGGTAGAGCTGTGGAGAGCGTCCAAGATCACCCCCGCTGCGGTCGCTGGTTTTCGACTGGTGCAACTTGCGACTGCGCATCTGGGGAGCCTCGAAAAAGCTCCACCTCAACCAAGACGGAATAAAACGTGGCAGAGTTGCCCATGTCACTGAGTTTTTCCGAAGTCAGCACATTAATATTCAGATTACCGGGTGTAAGTTTTGCCCAATTGAGTTTCGCCGCGACCACTCCGGGCGAAACTGCTCCGTCGACGCGTGCCTTTAATTGGATTTCGCCGCGGCGGTTAAACACCCGGACGGGGTCACCGTCCCGGATGCCTCGAGTTTCTGCATCTTTTCGGCTCATCTCCAAAAGGCCAGTTTGTTCCATGCGCTGCAAGCTGGGCAGATTCGAGAAAGTGGAGTTCAAAAAATTGTTCGTTTTGCGCGCAAGTAGCTCCAGAGGAAACGACTTCGCCGAACTGTTATGCCTGGACTCTTCGGGAGCAACGAATTCTGCCACCGGATCAAGCCCTTCAGCTTTAAGACGGTCGTTATAGAGCTCGGCCTTGCCGCTCGGGGTTTGGAAATTCCCGTCAGCATAAGGCAGAAATGGCTTCGATGATGCTTCACTGCCGTCGAAATTCAACCGCATATGGCCTTCCTTCTCGAGGCGTTTGCGGTCCATTCCTTTCAGCCGCGGATTCGGAGAGTCGAGGGCCTGGTCGATCATGTCATCGACAGAATCCGAGAAGCAGTCGTCCTTAAATCCCATTCGCTGAGCCAACATACGAAAGAGGTCGACATTCGATTCGCATTCGCCGAGCGGTTCGATCGCTTGATTAGAAATCTGCAAAAAATAATGACCGTAGGCGTCCTGCAGGTCTTTATGTTCGAAGAACGTGGTTGCGGGTAGCACGATGTCGGCATAGTCGGTGGTGTCAGTTAAGAACTGCTCGTGCACCACCGTGAACAGATCGGGACGCCGAAGCCCGCGTATCACTTCATTGCGGTTCGGGCAAACAGCCGCAGGATTGGAGTTGTAAACAAAAAGCGCCTTAACTGGCGGATCCTCAACCTGGTTCAAAGCCTTTCCCAACTCCACCATATTCAGGACGCGAGCCGGCCGGCCGAGCGAACTCTGCATTAGATCGCGGCGCCGCAGGGCAGCGGTATTCAGTTCGTACGCGCCACTTGTAGAGAGTTGAAACCCGCCTCCAATCTCCTTCCACGAGCCCGTAATGCACGGCAACATCGCTATAGCGCGCGATGCCATGCCGCCATTCTGGGAACGCTGCACGCCGTAGTTCATGCGGATCACCGCCGGTCGAACCGTCGCATATTCGCGAGCCAGTTTCTGAATGTCTGCGGCGGAAATTCCGGTCCACTTTGCCACTTTCTCGGGCGGATACTCCCGCACCTTAGCTTGAAGCGCGTCGAATCCTAAGGTGTGCCGGGAGACATACTCCGCGTCATGCAGGTTTTCTTTGATGATCACATGCATCACGCCGAGCGCCAGCGCTGCATCTGTTCCGGGATTTATCGGCAGATGCCAGTCGGCGCAAGCGGCGGTCCGAGTGCGGTAAGGATCGATCACTACCAGTTTGGCGCCATTGTGGCGGGCCTCTTCTATAAAAGGCCATAGATGAACGTTGTTGCCGTGAATGTTCGCGGCCCACGCAATGATGTATTTGGAATGGCGAAATTGCTCTGGCTCGGTGCTGATGTTCGCGCCATAAACGGAGATGACGCCAGTTTCGCCCGCATCTGAACAAATGTTCCTGGATAACTGCGAGGCGCCCAGCCGGTGAAAAAAGCGCCGGTCCATGGATCCGTAACCCAGCTTGCCCAATGTCCCGCCGTAAGAAAAAGGAAGGATGGCCTCACTGCCGAATTCCGCGGCAATGCTATTCAGGCGAGTGGTGATTTCATCGAGAGCTTCATCCCAGGTGATGCGCTCGAAGTCGGACCTTATGGCGGGTGCACTCTTGTCCGGGGGTTTCGGCGCGATGCCTTTCGGTGCAACTCTTCGCATCGGATACAGCACCCGGTCAGGGGCATAAACACGATCGAGATATTTTGTGACCTTGGCGCACAGAAATCCGCGGGTTACGGGATGTGCGGGGTCCCCCTGGATATTCACCGCCCGTCCGTTATCGACGGTGATCAATACACCACAAGCGTCCGGGCAGTCGTGCGGACACGCGGCATGGACTACCTGCTTCATGATTTCTGATTATATGTCGCCGCCCGTGTACTCCCACGAAAATCCAGCCTTGCGGCAACCCATCAGATTTTCAGTATTCGGCGACAGTTTTCCCCGCAAAACTGGCCGGGAATTTCTGTAGGAAATTATTTTCCTCAACTCCGTCGCATCACAGGGCTGTGACAGTTCTCCTGTTAGGAAAGCACTTGGAATTGGGTTTGTATCGCGCCGAATACCTGCGCAGCCATGGCCATAATGTCGTCTTTCCAGAATCAATGCCTGCGGCCGTTGCTGCGATCAATGACGGCTCTTATGACATAGTAATTCTGAGCTATTCATTGAGCCATGACAGCGTTATCGAGTTGCGTGAACTGATTGAGCAAAGCTGCCCAAACTGTCCGGTCATCACCCTTACCGAGCAGTCCTGGCCGGACCAGAGGATTGAGAGCGACAAAGTTGTATTGGTGAGCGAAGGGCCAGAGGCTTTACTGAACGCCATCACGCATTTTGAGCAGAAGGGCCTGCGCCGGGTGAAGTAAGCAATATTATCCGGGCGCTCTCCGCGGCCTGTGCAGGTAAGATGTCTTCCCGTAAGGGATGAAAAGCAGGTTCCCCGGATCTAAAGGTCCTCGGAATGACACGCGCAAACGTCTGCGACTGGCGAAGTGGCCAGCGCATGGCCTGGCATGCTATCCCATCTTCATTCCCGCCAGTTTACGCATCATGTTGCCTTTTCCCATTTGCTTGAACATCTTTCGCATCTGCGCGTACTGGCGGAGAAGGTTATTAACTTCCTGCACGGTCCTGCCCGATCCGCGGGCAATGCGTTTGCGGCGGCTTCCATTGATCACGTCATGATGGGTGCGCTCGTAAGCGGTCATAGAGTTAATGATCGCTTCCACGTGATTGATTTGTTTCTCGTCGATTTTGTCGGCGTGCTTTTGCAATCCGGCAAATGGACCGATGCTCGGCAACATCCCCATCAGGCTCTGCAGCGATCCCATCTTCCGCACCTGGCGTAGCTGATCTCGAAAGTCTTCCAGTGAAAATCCGTCGCCGGAGAGTGCCCGGGCGGCAATGTCCTGGGCCTTTTTCTTGTCGACGGTCTGCTCGGCGCGCTCGATCAGCGAAAGAATGTCGCCCATGCCGAGAATCCGAGAGACGATACGGTCGGGATGAAACGGCTCGAGTGCATCGTACTTCTCGCCGACGCCGATAAACTTAATGGGCGAACCCGTCACCTGGCGGATTGAGAGCGCTGCGCCACCACGAGCATCGCCATCCATCTTCGTAAGCACAACCCCCGTGAGCGAGAGTTTCTTGTGGAACTCATCCGCGGAGCGAACGGCGTCCTGTCCGGTCATTGCGTCCGCGATGAATAGAATCTCCGATGGATTGAGCATTCGCTTGAGCGACTGCATCTCCTCCATCAATTGATCGTCAATATGCAACCTGCCGGCGGTATCGACGATGAGTACGTCGCAGCCGGAGTTCATAGCCTCGCGGCGGGCTTCCTTCGCGAGTCGTTCCACAGTTGCGGTGTTCGCCTCCCCAACCTGGCCTTCGTAAATTTGTGCTTTGATTGCCTGGGCCACAACTTTCAACTGCTCGCGAGCGGCGGGGCGATACACGTCCACCGAAACCAGTAGCGGACGATGGCCGCCGTTCTTAAACCAATGCGCCAGCTTGCCGGAGGTAGTGGTCTTGCCCGAACCTTGCAGGCCGGCCATGAGCACGACGGTCGGCGGCTGTGACGCAAACTTAACTCGCGCCGTGTCTTTGCCAAGAATTTCGATCAGCTCATCGCGAACGATTTTGATGACCTGCTCGCCCGGCGAAAGCGCGGTAGCCACCTGTTGCCCTACCGACTTCGCCTGCACCTGATCGATAAAATGCTTTACGACTTTGAAATTGACGTCAGCCTCGAGCAAGGCAAGGCGCAGCTCACGCAAGGTCTCCTGTATGTTCTCGTCGTTGAGAACTGCCTGCCCGCGCAGCGATTTGAATGTCCGTTGAAGCCGATCTTGTAGGTTCTCAAACATAAGATGGAATTATTTTAGCAGCCGAGTTCGAACGCGAACGGGCCGGGTAATGGCGGCGGACCGCAGGTCAGAATTGCCTGGCCTCGCGATGCACTGGACCAAATTATGTGTCATACGTTGCTGCCAGTGGGAGAATAACCTTGGCGATGCAGCCTCGCTGTCCCTGGCGGTTGGACAGTTCAAGCGACCCGCCGTGCGCTTCGCAGATTTGGCGAGAAAGAATCAGCCCGATGCCGCTGCCTTTCGGCTTGGTCGTATAAAAAGGAACAAAGGTATTGCTTGGATTCATGAGTCCGGCGCCGCTGTCCTCGATTGTGAGGACCATTTCTTGGCCGCTGATTTTCCAAGTCAGGACGATTGGAACCTTGGATTTTGCCGCTGTCATAGACGAGCCGTTCGACCCTTCCTCTTTAACAGGCACTGACTCGAGTACCGACTCAGCAGCGTTGCGCAACAAATTAATCAGCATTTGCTCGATCTGGTCGGGATCTGCCTCGAGTTCAACCTCGGGGCCCGGCACCACCGTCACCGTCACTCGATTCTCAAGTGCGGATGCGCGTTTGGCCAGTTCCTCAATTGAACATTCTGTGAATACCGGTGGAGGCATTTGGGCCAGTTGACGATACGCCTGCAGAAAACGATTCAGCGAGGCCGCGCGATTCTCGATAATTTGGAAGCCACGCTGAAAGTCCTCGCGTTCCTTGAAATCCATGGCGGTATCATAAAGACGCGCATTGAGGCTCCCGGCGATTGACTTAATCGGTGTCAACGAGTTGTTCAACTCGTGACCGATCACGCGGATCAATCGTTGCCAAGCTTGCCGCTCTTCCTCGCGGAGCGGGCGAGTGACATCTGAAAGAACAATCAACGTGTGCGGAATGCCCTGCTGCCGGAAAGAACTGCGCCGGACGAACCATCGTGCCGCACCCGCAAAAGGCAGAGTGACAAGGCTCTCGCTTTTGGCCGACAACGCCGCCTGACACCAGCCGCAGTCTCTGGGCGGGATCAAACGCGAATATCGGAATGTCGACCTCTTCGACTACACGTTGCACCAGCGCCGCGGCCTCGATTGCACCAGTGCGGTTCTCTGCAAGCAAATCAGCCAGAGCATTTACTTCAATCGAAAGTTCGCCTAGAGCATCGTTCTGGACGGCTAATCGGGCGCGAAACGAGTAGTCCTCCTCGCGCAAAGCTCCGACCACGTTGGCCAGGGTTTGCAGCGGCCGGATGATGTGATCGTGCAGGGCAGTTCCGATCAGCAAACACACGAATAGTTCCGTGCCCAACAGCATTAACTTCGATTGCAGCGCCCAGGGTTGAAGCCATATGAGAATGCCGCTAAGCAAGAAACCGGGAACGACCAGCAGCATAGAAAGGCGGATGATGCGCCGCTCAAAGGGAGTTCGTCTGAATTTGCGGCGAGTGCTAGACGGACGTTGGCCCGGTCGCGGGCTAGAGCCCATACTTTTCCATCCGGCGATACAGCGCGCCGCGGCTCAGGCCAAGCGCTTCCGCGGCCTGGCTCACGTTGCCTTTGAAACGCTGCAGCGCTTTACGAATCAGAATACTTTCAACTGCCTCTAAGCTCAATTCTTCCAAATTCTGGGGGGCCGCGCGTTGCAATCCCAGACCTAGGTCGGATGGCTGAATTTGATCACTACGGCACATGAGCACCGCGCGTTCCATGGTGTGATCCAATTCGCGAACGTTTCCCGGCCAGGAATGCTGCACCAATAGCTGCAGTGCAGCCGGATCAATCGCATGTACTTGCCGCCGATAACGCGAAGCGTACTGGGCAAGAAAATGTGCCGCTAAAGCAGGTACATCCTCTCTGCGGTCTCGCAATGGAGGCAAGTGGATTTCGACTGTGTTGAGGCGGAACAATAGATCTTCGCGGAATTCACCTTTAGTGGATGCCGCCTGCAGGTCGGCATTAGTCGCGGAGATCACGCGTACATTGACTTGTTTGCTCCGCGACGAACCTACCCGTTCGACTTCCCCGGATTCGATTACACGCAATAGCTTGGCTTGCTGCCGTAGAGGAACATTTCCAATCTCATCCAGAAAGATGGTTCCACCATCGGCAAGCTCAAAACGTCCTATGCGGTCGGTACGTGCGTCCGTAAAGGCGCCCTTCACGTGTCCAAAAATCTCGCTCTCAAAAATTCCTTCTGACAGACCACCAGTATTCACGGCGACAAATGGGCGCGAAGCTCGCAACGACAGCGCGTGGATTGTGCGTGCGACAACTTCTTTGCCGGTGCCGTGCTCACCGGTAAGGAAGACATTTGCATCAGAAGGAGCGATTCGCGTAATGGTGTCGAGCACCGGCAGCATGGACGGCGCAGTCGCGATAAACTCAGGCCTTCCTTGCGCGCTTAAGAGCCGGTTTTCAGCAGCGAGCCTTTCAGCATGCTGCAGGGCACGATGAAGTTCTACCTGGGTCCGCAAAATCGAAAGCAGCCGCTCATTCTCCCAGGGTTTTTGAATGAAATCGCGCGCGCCGCGGCGCATGGCTTCGACCGCAAGTTCTACGTTCCCCCATGCTGTCATTACAATTACAGGCAAATTGCTGTCCAGCGCGACGATCTCAGAGAGCAGATCAAGGCCCTCGCGTCCCGAGGTAGTGTCGCGCGTGTAGTTGAGGTCTATTAAGACGGCGTCATAGGAGTTGGTCGCCAGCTCTTCTCGGACTAAAACCGGAGAACGTGCGGTTTCAACCGCATAGCCTTGCGGCTTCAGAAGCAATTCGATGGCGTCGAGAATGTGTTGTTGGTCATCAGCCGCCAGAATTCGCGGGGCATGCGCACTTTTCGCGGCGGAGGTAGGCACGCCGGTTTCTCGCGGCTTGGCCGTAGTAGGCATGGCTATGGAGCAGGATTGATCGGTTTGCTGATCGTGCCTGTGATCGCATCCTGCAGGTCGATTCCATTATGTTCCAAAGTGCTTGCGGTCGCACGATCCAGTTCGACTTTGGCCTTCTGGTAAACCGTCATGGCGGTGACCAGGTCAAGTTCCGCCAGGGCAAGATCGCGTTGCGCGGTCATGGTCTGAAAAGTCGACCCTGCTCCGAGCGTCTGCTCTTTTTGGGCGATCTCAAATGTACGCTGTGCCAAGTCGCGCGCTTTTTGAGCCGCGCCCACGCGAGCGGCGGTTTGCTCCAAGGTATATTCCGCATTGCGAACTTCTATTCGGATTTGCTTTCGTAACTCTTCGCGCCGCAGTTCCGCCTGCCGATATTCGAGCTCAGAGCGGTACTGGTCCGCCTTCGCCACCCGGTTGCGAAGAGGAATATTCAAATTGAATCCCACGTAATAATCGGGAGCAGTGTTGTTAAACGCATTCCCCAAAGCCCCGGCGAAGTCCACGGGCACGCTTGAGATATTGGGAACCCCGGGAATGTTGTAGACCGGATTTAGTGGCCCCGCCAATCCTGAGCCCCCATAAAACGCAGCCAAGGCCAATGATGGCAATAATGCATTGCGCGCTGCCCTCCGGCTGATCTGCCGATTCACCAGATCTACGTCGGATTCCTGAAGCTCTGGCCGATCATGAAGCGCCTGAGTTATAAGATCCTGGACGGATTGATTTGTGCCTGATAGTTGCACTGATTCAACCCGATCGGTCGGGACTACATTTACCGACTCGAGCACAGGATCGTCAAGGCTTTTGGTGAGAGCGTTCTTCATGAGCAGTTCCTGGAGCTGCAGGCTGGTTCGCGCGACCGTCAGATCCTGATCGCGCTTTGAAACTTCGGCTTCGGCCCGGGTTACATCGATTGCCGGAATGCTCTGCAACTGGAGTTGCTTGTTGGCATTTTGCAGTGAGTGGTTCGCAAAAGCCACGGATTGCTCATTTACCTGTGCTTGTTGGTATGCGTTCACCAGGTCCCAATAGATGTTTTCGACTTGAGTTACGGTTGCGATGACCTGGTCTTTAAAGGCAATGTCAGAAATCTTCTTATCGTTTTTCGCGATGCGCAGGTACCGCAAGTTCGGGCCGAGTCCGAATCCCGACAGCAACTGCTGCTGAAATGAAAATCGGTACATTGATCCGAGGGCAGGGGATAGATTGAAGAACGGACTATTCGTGGTCTGGCGATTATTGTTGAACTCGAAAGAAATGCTGCTGCCGGTCGGAAAGGCTTGCGCAACGCCAAAATTCGCCACTCCACTATTGAGCTGCAGCAACGGTACGCCGTAGATTTGGCGGTTGGCAAGTGGAGTGGTCTGGTGCTCCTCACCGAATGTTCCAATGATTGCCGGATCATACGACTGCACAGCCGTCCCTACACCAAGCGTGGACTGCACCAGACCAGAGGCGCCGGCTCCCGCTCCGCCTGCGCCTGCGGTAGTACCACCGGCTCCCGCTCCCGGGGCGCCAGTCCCGAATCCTCCGACGCCGCCGCCCGGAGTGCCCTGCACCACGCCGGTGTTCACCCCGCGAAAAACACCGCCGGCTTTGGTGCGAAGAATATCCATGTCGGCGATGGGCAGATTGTAGCGCGCGATAGCGATATCAAGATTATTTTCAAGCGCCAGTCGAATTGCGTCCCTAAGCGACAAATACAACTTGCCATCCCGAATGAGCTGCGTAAGCTCAGGAGAATTCACAAGTGAAGGCGGGGGTGCCTCGATCGACTTGTAGGCGCTAAACGGATTGCGTGACTTCGGCATCTCAAGCGATACCGGTACGCTGGTCTGCGCGGAAGCGATCGCAGTGAGAAAGACCATAATCCAGACCAACAGGTTTCGACAGGGGCCCAACATATTCATTGCTTCACCGCCTCGTACGGCTGAAGGTCAGGGTTGGCGGTGTCATTTACCACCCATCCATCGCGCAGCTGGATCGTGCGCGAACCGTAGGCTGCGTTGGCGTCCGAATGCGTGACCTGAACAATAGTTGTGCCTTGCTGATTGAGATCGCGGAAAAGTTCCATGATTTCCTTGGCCTGAGATGAATGCAGGTTTCCTGTAGGCTCGTCGGCGAGAAGTAACGCGGGCTTGTGGATGACGGCGCGTGCAATTCCCACCAACTGCTGCTGTCCGCCGGAGAGCTGACTGGGAAATAAATCTTTTTTTGCAACGATCTGAAAGCGGTCAAGAGTATCCGCTACCATGCCCTGACGCTGCTTGTGCGGAACATCTTTATACGAAAGTGGGAGATCAATATTCTCGCGGACAGTGAGATCATCGAGCAGGTGATAGCTCTGGAAAACCATGCCAATATTTTTCTTGGCCAGCTCGGCGCGTTGTTTGCGCTTCATGTCATGAACGGCTTGATCGCGAAACCAGTATTCGCCGCGCCACGCGTCATCGAGCAGCGCCAACACGTTTAACAAAGACGACTTTCCCGCCCCGGAGGGTCCCATTACGGTGATGAACTCGCCCTGCTGAATCTCTAAATTCACCCGCCGTAGGACAAAAAATTGTCCGGCGGGAGTCTTGTAACTGCGTTCCAGATTTTTGAGTTGGATCATGCGTCTCCTGACTTCGTTCTCATTCCACTCGCAAAGCTTCGATCGGATTAATGTGGGCTGCGCGCCATGCCGGTTTAAGGCCGGCGGCCACCGCCACAATTGTCAGCACTGCCGTGGCGGCGAGCATTGTTGCCGGATCATATGGACTCAATCCGAACAACAAGCTACTAATGGTGTGAACGCTTAGAACCGAGAGCAGCAGACCAGCAACTAAACCAGCGCCTATCAACAGCAAGGTCTGATGCAACACCAACCAGAGCACCGCGCCTCGAGAAGCGCCAACCGCAATGCGAATCCCCAACTCGCTACTCCGGCGCGCGACCGTGTACGACATGACTCCGTAAAGGCCAAGGCAGGCGAGAGCCAGTGCCAGAGCGCCAAAGATCGAAGTCAAACGCGCAATCAGCCGCTGCTGGCTGAGACTTTCGCTAACGGTATTGGAGACGGTGCTCGCATCGGCAATAGGCAGATTGGGGTCAACACTGCGGACAATATCGCGAAGTTGCGGTATCAGTTGCGCCGGATCGCTAAAGGTACGAACGCTGAGGCTTTCGACCTCAATCACATCCTGCGATAGGGAGTGATAGGCGGTGGGCGGAGCACCTTCGCGAATGTCGTTGACGCGCGAATCTTTTACGACTCCGACGATCTGAAAGCGCCGTGGATTCTCGGCGTCATAGCCGTAGTACTGACCGATTGGGTCTTTGCCCTTGAGAAACTCGCGCACGAATTCCTGGTTAACCACCACAACCGACGGAGTCCTTTCCGTATCGGAGTCGGCAAAACTTCTGCCCTCCATCATCTGGATTCCAGTTGTGGCAAAAAACTCGTGAGTGACCCGGCGCTCTTGCGCATCGGTTTCGCCGTTCGAATGCGAGACGCCGGGCAGATAGATATCACTCGCATCGCCGCATCCGGAGGCGAGTTCGCAGCTTATTAGGGAGGCAGAGCGCACCCCGGGCAGGGCTTCGACGCGGTCAATCAATCTCCGATACAGAGCAGTAAGCTGCGCCTGCGAATAGCCAATGAGGTGAGTATCGATGCCAACGGTCACGAGATGATCGCGGTCGAAACCGGGATCGAGATTTGTGAAATTGCGCAGCGTGCGGGCAAACAAGCCAGCCCCCACGAGTAAAACGAGCGACAAGGCCACCTGCAATGAGACCAAAGTTTGCCTCAGAGACCAACGCGTGCTTGCGCCGCTAGAAAGCGCGCGTCCGCTTTTTAGAGCTTGAACCGGTTCAACCCGAGTACCTTGCAGAGCGGGTGCGAGGCCAAACACAATTCCGGTGAGCACTGCGATGCCAATAGTGAAACAAAGGACCCGGGCGTCGGGCGAAAGATTCAGCGGAATCGGATTCTTTCCGCTTGACGCCCATCGGGGAAGGATTTCGCTAAGCCAATAAGCAATCACACTTCCAAGCGCAGCGCCGCAAACTGACAACAAAATGCATTCCACAAGCAATTGGCGCATCAGCCGAGTCCGGCTTGCACCGATTGATAATCGGACGGCGATTTCGCGTTCACGCGCGGCAGCCCGGGCCAACAGAAGATTGGCAAGGTTAGCGCACGCGATCAGCAGAATGATTCCGACCATCGCCATGAGCGCGATCAACGGTTGCGAAAACTCGCGGCGAAGGTTCGGCAATCCCCGCGCGCCGGGTAAAAGGCGCCATTGGGTGCGCAGCACCGCCTGGCGCTCCTGCGGGTCCTTAATTTGAAGAGCGTATTGCTCAAGACCTGCGCGAAAAAAATGATTCAGCGCTGCCAGAGTTTGCGATACGGCTGCTGGATTTTTGACGCGAACAATGAATTGCAGCCAGCGGATGTCGGGCTGCGAAGGCCAAGGCGCGCCAGTCTTCGCGCTCTCCCCTTGACTGTAGTGCTGCTGATATCGGACCGCTGATTGCATCATGGTGGGCAACCAGAACTCGGGCGCAGCTCCCACTTGTGCACCGAAGAAGCCCTCCGCCGCGACTCCAACCACCTGGAGAGGCACTCCGTTCACGATGAGCTTGTGTCCAACTATGTTGGGATCGCGGCCGACGCGGCGCTCCCAACCTCCGTAACTGATTACTGCGACCGGGCTGCCGCCGATAACGCGATCATCATTCTCCGTTAGCAAGCGTCCCTGCGCGGAATGAGTTGCGAGGGTCTGAAAATAATTTCCGGAAACTAATTGGCCGGTGACCATCTCGGGCTGGCCACCGAAAGATGCGTAAAACCTTGCCGCCCACGCCGAAGCCGCAATCTCAGAACCTCGTGGCATGGCGGTGCGGACATCTTGAAAAGTGGGATAAGAGAAGCGTGTGTTCGCCGGCTGCCACTCGTTTTCGGTGACGAGGTAGAGCTGTTGCGGATTCGGCACCGGCAAAGACTTCAGCAGAACTGCGTTAACCAGCGTGAAAATTCCGGTATTCGCACCGATGCCAAGCGCCAAAGTGAGCACTGCCACGGCCGTGAATCCCGGGCTCCTGCGTAACTGCCGCAGAGCGTAGCGAATGTCTTGTAGTAATCCGTTCATAAAATTCTCACTCGTACCTCAGCGCCACCATGGGATCGACCTTCGCCGCCCGCCGCGCGGGAATATAGCTGGCCAACACCGCTACGATTGCATATAAAAAGGCAATTCCTATAAAAGTTGCAGGATCTGTAGCACTCACCTGAAAGAGCAGACTCTTTAGGACACGGGTCAAACCAAACGCGGCGCAGACCCCGACAACTACTCCGGAAATAGAAAGGATGAAACCCTGTCCGACAACAAGCGAAACGATATGCCCGGGCCGCGCACCCAATGCCTGGCGAATGCCTAATTCTTTTGTTCGCTGCGCGACTGAATACGAAATGACTGCGTAGAGACCGATCACGGCAAGCAATGTCGCGGTGCCGGCAAAGCCTGCAAGCAGTCTCGTTGTTAACCGAAGCTCTCCTTCGGAAGCTTCAGCTATCTCATCCATGGTCTTAATGTCTGAAACTGGTTGTTCGGGATCCATCAGCAATATCTGCTTCTGGATAGCACCGGTTAGTGCCTGCGGGTCTCCATCGGTTCGAACAATAATGGCCGCCTCCGCACTGGGTAGTTGTGCAGTGGGGATGTACAAGCCAAGATTTGGATCCTGGTCCTTACCCTTTTCGCGCACGTCAGCCGCTACGCCAACGATTTGCTTCGGCTGTGGATTATGCCCCATAAGAAGATATTGGCCGATTGGGTCTGGACCTTTGGGATATTCGGGCCAGAAGCGCCGCGCCAGGCTTTCGTTGATGATGGCAACGGGCGCCGACGTGAGGTTATCGTGCAGGGTAAATTCCCGACCGCGTTTCACGGCGATTTTCATTGTGCGGAAATAGGCCGGTGTAACCAGTTGGAGAATACTAATTGGTCTCTCATTCAACTTGAGCAGTTGGCCTACCGCCAGCTGGACAGGAACCCCCGCCCATCCGCTGAACGGAAGCGTTAGGCTGACTGCTGCCGTATGGACTCCGGGCAATGACCCCACACCCTCGACCATCTGCTCATAGAAAGCAGCTTGTTTTGCAACCGTGTTATAGCGGGCTGGCGACAACGCAATGCGCATGGTAAGGAGGTGGTCAGATTGAAATCCCGGGTCAACTCGATAAATGCGCACCAGGCTCTTGGTTAGCAGAGTGGCGCCGATCAGCAGCAACAGGGATAAGGCGACCTGTCCGGCGACTAACAGGTGACGCGCAGAAAATCGCATTTTTGTTTTGGATTGTGCTGCGCTTACACCTTCAGCATTCGCTCTAAGAAATTCGACGAGGTTCGGTTTTAGTGCTACCAGCAAAGGCGCTAATCCAAGGAGCACACCCGTTAAAATCGAGAGTGCTAACGCGAATCCCAGGACGCGGAAATCTAAGTGGACTTCAGCTACCCGCGGGAGATCAACAATGGTCATGCTTCTGATCACACCCACACCAACGGCGGCCAGGGCCGTTCCTATCGACCCACCAAATGACGCCAGCACCAGGCTCTCGACAAGCAGTTGACGAATGATTCGCACATGTCCAGCTCCAATCGCCGCTCGTACGGCGAATTCCTTTGCACGTGAGGATGCGCGGGCCAGCACGAGGCTTCCGATATTTGCGCACACGATCAGTAGGGCCAAACCTACCGACCCGAAGAGCATCCAGAGCTTAGGCCGAATATCTGAGACAAGCTCATCTTTAAAGGGCAGCAGGCTTTCGGGTACGCCAGGCTTCCCGTCCAACATTCCTGGATGGGCATCCGCGTATTGCTGTTTTAGGACGCCTCGTTCCGCATTCGCTTGCTGAATACTTATGTTCGCTTTGAGCCGGCCGTATAGTTTTAACGTCGGACTGATAAGCCTCGATTGAGAACTGATCCCCAGTAATTCGGATGACTTGGTTACCCAGACATCCAAACCGGCGAATGGAAATTTAAAATTCCCCGGTAAAACCCCAATGATCGTGTGCGGCACACCTGCCAAATTCATCACTTTTCCCGCGATGTGCTGGTCCCGCCCGAAGCGCTGATGCCAGAGTTGGTCGCTGATCATCGCCACAGCCGGCGCACCAGTTTTCTCTTCGTCTGCGATAAAACTGCGACCCAGCAAGGGACGTGATCCCAGAATTTCCAGAAAGTTGGCGGAAACCCGCGCGACATTCACAACCTCGGGAGTGCCGGAGCCAGAGAGCGCCATCTGTTCCATAACGCCGGCATATGTTCCAAGTCCGCTGTAGGAGTGGCTCGATGCCTTCATCTCATCGAAACGCACAGGGGTGATCCCCTTGGTAAGCAGCACGAGCCTGTCGGGA
>QHZX01000395.1 GCA_003224835.1 Acidobacteriota bacterium
GACGCAGGTGGGCTGATTCGGCAGCCGACGTGCCATATAAAGTTACCGAGTCTCAACGGGCTGCTAGCTGATGAAAATACTGTGGGTTAAGGCTGGAAAACTTTTGCCCGTGGACGCCGGCGGCAAGATCCGCTCTTACAACATTCTTCGGCACCTGCAGCAAAATCACGAGCTCGTCCTGCTCACTCATTACGGCGGCCCTCGTGACCTTTGGTATGAAGCCAAGATCAAAAAGCACTTTCCCGCGGCAGTGCCAATTTGGACCGCAGCCCCCGATTCCAGCACGCTGGCTCGTTTGCTGCATTATCTTTATTGCCTTCCGTCCCGGGCCCCATTCGCGGTCAGGAAGTTTACCGACCGGAATGCAGGCCGCCAGATCGAAAAGTTGTTTCAGGAAAAGCATTTCGATGCCGCGGTATGTGACTTCCTCTCCGCCTCCCTCACTTTTCCGCCGCACCGATGGGCAGAGACGGTTCTGTTTCAACATAACGTGGAAACCGTGCTCTGGGAACGCATGGTGGAAAACGAAAGCAATTGGTTGAAACGATTTATTTACCGTCTTGAAGCAGCGAAGATGAGAAATTACGAGCGCTCAAGCATTGGAAAATTTCAGCGTGTTATCGCCGTTTCCGAACAAGATCGCACATACATGGCTCAGTTCATGCCCTCGGATAAAATCAACGTTGTGCCCACGGGTGTGGACCTCGAACAATACCGCTCCAACTCAGTCGGTCAGGCAGCTCGGCCGCTGGTGATGTTCACCGGTACCATGGATTTCGAGCCCAATGTTGATGGCGTGGGGTATTTCTGCCGTGAAATTTGGCCCCGCATTTTGCAGGCTGTGCCTGATGCGCAGTTTCGGATAGTTGGCAAGAACCCGGTCGCGGCGGTTCGGCGTCTCGCATCGGACACCGTCGAGTTCACCGGCACCGTGTCGTCGGTGGCTGAGCACTTGCAACAAGCATGGGTGCTGGTAGTGCCGCTACGAATGGGCGGAGGCACACGCCTGAAGATTTACGAAGGCATGGCCGTGGGCAGGGCGGTTGTTTCTACTTCGATCGGAGCTGAGGGCCTCGACGTACACAACGGCAAGGATATTCTCCTCGCGGATGAAATCGAAAGTTTCGCGCAGGCTGTCATCGCCCTCTTACGCGAGCCGGAACTGAGAAAACGTTATGAGCGGGCAGCTGCCGAGCTGGTAGCGCGCTTTGATTGGTCTTCAGTTGCAGAACGATTCGCTGAGGTGCTTGCCGGAACAGTTCCGCCGCCAAGTGTGCATTCAAGAGATTCCGTGCATGTTGATGCGGTGAGCGGATGAATATTTTCGTACTGGATGGGAACGAAAACCAGGCAGTCGCGTGTGTTCGCTCACTCGCACGCGCGGGGCACTCGGTGGTCGTCGGTTCTACGTTTTCCTGGTCTAAAGCCGGGTGGTCGCGGTATGCGAACGGCAGTTTTACCCATCCTTCGCCTGAACTTGATCCGCTGGCATTCGTAAAACACATTGCGACTGAGATCCAGAAGCACCCACCGACCCTAATCCTGCCCATGACGGAACTCAGCATGCTGCCCTTGTCGGAGCATCGCGATCTGATCTTCTCCGCGGGCGGAAAGCTGGTGATGCCTTCGCACTCCATGGTCCTGAAAGCCTTTGACAAGCAGCACACGACCTCACTGGCGGCATCGCTGGGAATCGCAACTCCGCATACCTGGTTAATAAATTCTCCTGCTGATGCGGAACAGCTCGCTGAGGCCATTCACTATCCCATAATCCTAAAGCCACGCAGTTCAAACCAGCTAAACGAAGACGGTAAACTCCGCGCCAGCGGTAAGCCACTTTATGCCAGCAACGCGCAGGAGTTCCGGTCCGCCTATGCATCAATCGCGCCCCGCAGCCCCAGCACTCTGGCGCAAGAATTTGTAGAAGGAATCGGAAGCGGGTACTTCGCGCTTATGAGAGAAGGCGAAGTCCGGGCTGAATTTTTCCACCGCCGAATTCGGGATGTCCGCGCCACCGGCTCCGGGAGTTCGTTACGCGTGAGTATCCCACCACAGCCCGAATTGCGGAGCGCAGGGCTGGCAATTCTTCAAGCTCTGAAATGGCATGGGGTTGGGATGGTTGAGTTTCGTGTGCGCCCCGATGGCCGGCCGGTTTTCGTCGAGGTAAATGGCCGCTTCTGGACTTCGTTACCTCTCGCAATCCATGCAGGGGTTGATTTTCCCGCCCTGCTGGTGAAAATGGCGGAATCAGGCGATGTCATCAGCCCCGCCAACTACCGCGAGGGCGTGCGCAGCCGATGGTTCTTGGGAGATGTTCAGCATTT
>QHZX01000396.1 GCA_003224835.1 Acidobacteriota bacterium
CCCAATCTCATCATTCTGGATTTTGCGATGCCCGGAATGGACGGGCTGAAGGTGGCCAGGGTCTTGCAGAATTCGTTGCCGGAAATTCCCATCGTGATGTACACGATGCACTACACGGACCAATTGTCCGCAGCTGCGTTGGCGGCCGGGGCGAAACAGGTAATATCCAAATCGGAGACCGGAAGCCTGATTTCAACGGTGCGGGAGTTGCTGACGCCTTCTGAAGATGCTCCCAAACCCGCGCCAGCTCAAACCATCAACTCCAATGTAAAAGAGTTGGTATTCGACACGCCTTTAGCTCGAAGAGGAACCCAGGCGAACTAGTGCTCGTCTCGGTTGCTCCGTCCGTAAGGGAACTCTGCTGTCCCTGCCTTTGCGATATTTTCTTCGGCGAAGATCCGTACACGATCTAATGCTGTTTGGAGTTGGGCAAGATATTGTTCGTCGCCGCCGTCTCGCGGAACCGGAATTTTGGTGCTGATCCGCATTAGAGCACGGCAGAACGGTTTGGGGATCATCGCTCCGTCCCAGGTACTGAGCACCCAGGCGCGGTCAAGGGCGATGTGGAAGACCACCATGGGCGCCCCCGTGCTGCGGGAAAGCACGACCGGCCCCGGCTTGGCGACGTAGCGAGGACCTTTGGGGCCATCAATGGTGAAGGCGGCGGTCCAGCCTTGCTCGATTTCGCGGCGCATTCCGAGCAGCGCACGCACCGCGCCTTTCGAACTCGATCCCCGAACTTTCACAAAACCGAATTTCTGCATGATCCGCCCGGTGTATTCGCCATCAAAGCTGTCGCTGCTCATCACTCGGACATTCAGATCGCGGCACCAATACATCGCCGGGATCATGCAGTTGTGCCAGAAGGAATAAATGAACGGACGCTCGGCGAGACTCTTTGGCGCACCGTCTTCCCAGGAAACAGCGAACCGGATCGTTGGGCCCAGAATGCGGATCGCAACATATCCAGCCCAGGTGATTAACCAGAGAAGGAGGCGCTGTTTAAAGGTGAATTTCCTCCAGGGCTTGTCAACTGGTGGTGTGGTGGGAGTAGTGACTGCGCTCACAATCTAATTGTAGCTTTTGGATTTCATAAAACATGGGACGCTACATGAAAATGAAACCGTTACTGTCAATCGGAGGTTTGGAGTTCCTGGTACTTGCCTTGCAAGTAGTAGTAGAGGACTGAACTCTTTTCCAACCACTCAACGTTTAATGTAGGTTCGGGAGACGGCGAGTTATCCTGCTTAGTGCATCCAGCGCTCACATCCACCGACCATCGTCCCTGGCCCTTACCTTCCGCACCGTGGATCATGCAGCAGACATGGAACGATCTGCTGTTTGCACATTGGCCAATCGCACCGGAGAGTCTGCGACCTCTTATTCCCGTGATTTTGCCGCTCGATACTTTCAATGGCCAATGCTGGATCGCGGTCACACCTTTTCATATGACCGGCGTGCGCGGCCGCTGGCTGCCGCCGATTCCTGCGCTATCGAGTTTCCCTGAGTTGAACGTCCGTGCTTATGTGAACTATGGCGGCAAGCCGGGAGTGTTTTTCTTTAGTCTGGATGCAGCAAGCCGCGCTGCGGTGTGGGGGGCAAGAACGACTTATCACCTGCCGTACTTCTACTCGCTGATGAAAGTGAGCGAGGCCAGCCTACAGGGCCGTCCATACACGGACGCTTCGATTCAATACGATTGTTTCCGCGATTCAAGCACGAAGTTTCGCGCTAAATACGGTCCAGTTGGACCGGTACGGCTTCGCGAGCCTGGAACCCTGGAGCATTGGCTAAGCGAACGATATTGTCTATATACGGTTTTCCGCGGCAGGGTCTTTCGGGCGGAAATTCATCATGCGCAATGGCCCCTGCAGGATGCTGAAGCAGAAATAGTCGTGAACACCATGGCCTCCGCCGCTGGAATTGAGCTGCCCGCGATCGCTCCACGATTGCATTTTTCAAAAAAGCTGGAAGTCCTTATCTGGCCACTGAAAAAGGCCTGAGCCGCTGACTCAAGTTATCGTCAGTCATCTCTGAAAGCTAAAGTAAATCCGTGAAGATCCGCGCCTGCTTTCAATCTCAGGGCAGCAGCTCTCGAGTTTTGTTGCGGGCAGCTCAGGCTTTCCATATCCTGCCTGTAGATCATGCAGAGCAACATACCCAATCCGGCTGAGCAGTTGCTGCTGTATCTATTCGTGATTTTCGTGGCGGCAAAATTGCTGGGCGAAATGTTCGAGTGGCTCAACCTGCCCGCGGTTCCCGGCGAAATCCTGGCCGGAGTTGCTCTTGGTCCCTATGCACTCGCGGTGATTCCCGCAAGCGACACGCTTCATTCCATCGCCGAGATCGGCGCTATCTTCGTGCTGTTTAGCGCGGGTCTTGAGACCAGCCCGTACGAACTTATACAAGTCAGTCGAAAGGCGCTTGTGGTTTCAATCGCTGGAGTGGCAGCGCCCTTTGTTCTCGGCTTTGCATACCTCAAGCTGCGTGGGGACACTAACATTGAGGCAACTTTCGTTGCGGCAGCGATGGTCGCCACCAGTGTCGGAATCACGGCACGAGTGCTGGCCGACATGAACGTGCTCTCAACCCGCACGGCAAAAATCATTCTCGCGGCTGCGGTTTTCGACGACATTCTGGGAATGGTTGTGCTGGCAGTTGTAGCCGGCTCGGCCTCCGGGGCGGGCGTGCGTTGGGTTCATTTGGGCGTGCTGACGGGTGAAGCAGTCGCGTTCGCCCTGTTCATG
>QHZX01000397.1:0-2955 GCA_003224835.1 Acidobacteriota bacterium
CAGCGCAGACCCTCAAAGCAGCCAAAGCTACTTTGGCAAGAGCGAGCGACGATGCAGGCGTGCGCTATACGTTTTACTTGCTGACGCAACTAGCCCTTGCCTCTCGCAACCCAGATTGGGAAGGCGCGCTCAGCCAGCACGGGATTGTCCTATCGGAGCAGAGTAGCGTCTTCCACCTCACGGCTCAGGTGCAAGGCGCAATCGACCGCTACATCGGTGCAACGACAGTTGGGGCGACGGATCTTAGCGAGATGGCGCAGCAGGCTGTTGGCGAGGCTCTTACAAGCCTTTTGGCGGCTCATACGCCCAGCATATTTGACGACGCGGACAACAAAAACCTCAGGATTGCGCTGCGTCCCTTGTCGACAAAGAGGGGCTTCGGTCAATTAGGGCAGCGATTCTTTGCCCGCTTTGTCGCGAGATTTCTAAATTTCCACTTGAGTCGCGCGACTGCTGCAGGCTTGGGTGCTCCTCGCCTGCAGAACTTGGGACAAATAGGGGAATTCAACGGAGCACTCGCGGATCACTGTGAAGAGAGCGCCCGAATTGTCCGTGATTTCTGCGGTGACTGGTACTCGAAGACCGAATACGAGAAGGGAATTGATCTTGCAAATTCATCTCGTTTCCTCGCGGTAGCCGTCAAGAAATTGCGGAGCGAACTTCAACATCAGGGGAGCGTCTCCTGAGTCGCGATCGACTTTTCGTTTGCGGTGGCGCTTCGGAGAAAGCGCTAGAACCCACTTGGGCAGGACGCCACCATGTCCGACTAGATTCCATTGGTCCAAATCGCAATGTAAATATTCGGTTTGAAGATGTTGCCGGAAAACTTCGGAGCAACATCTCTCCGCGGCTGATGGACTTTCTGGAAATCGCCTCTTATGTGTTCACCGCAGACTGCTCGACACAAAGAGGCAAATGGACGGATGGTACACGCGAGGAGCCGTGGGGAAGAGATCTGGCCTTCGTAATCGCTGTCAGGGAGCCTGAGTTCTGGGCAAGTGCGAAGGTAACCGGCCTTATGAAGGAGGTACTGCGGTTCCTCTCGAACGACTCTTATTCGTTCAACTTTGTTCCTCTGCAGTCGGATCAAGAAAATCAAACGCCATACTTTGAGTTTCACGATGAAATAGATTGGCCATTCCATAAGCCTGATCGTGTGCTCATGTTTTCGGGCGGGCTAGACTCGCTGGCCGGGATCGTCAAGACGGCTGCCTCTGGCGAGAAGGCGGTTCTTGTCAGTCATCGACCAGTGTCCACGTTGTATGCGCGGCAAAAGAAGCTATTCGGCGAATTGCAAAAAAAGTTTGCTGGCCAGCTCATGCACATTCCGGTCTGGATCAACAAGGATGAGGGCTTCGGCCGAGAGCCGACACAACGCACTCGATCGTTCCTATTCTCCGCACTTGGCACACTGGTAGCTCACTCCATTGAGGCACGTGGCGTTCGCTTCTACGAGAATGGTGTGTTAAGCGTCAACCTGCCAATAGCAGAGGAAGTCTTGCGAGCACGGGCATCCCGGACTACCCACCCTCTCGCTCTACATTTGTTGTCCGAATTAGCAGCAGCCGTGATCAAAAGAGAGTTTCCGATCGACAATCCCTTTTTATTCAACACCAAGACTGAAGTCGTGCAGATTCTGAGCAGGCACAACGGGGCAGAACTGATTGCGCAGACTTGCTCGTGTTCACACTTGATGTTTCAATCCGGGGAAAAGCGGCATTGTGGCACGTGTAGTCAATGTATTGATCGAAGGTTCGCGGTGGCGGGCGCAGGACTACTCTCGAAGGATCCTCAATCGGATTATGTGAGTGACGTCTTCGTCGGATCACGGTCAAAGCAGTTAGATCAGTCGATTGCTATCGATTACACCCGCCACGGAATCGAACTTGAGCGCCGGTCTGACGTAGAGATAGCGGCGATATTCAATGCTGAGATAAGTCGGGCATTGCGCTACGAAAAGAAAGGTGAAGAATCGGCCGAGAAAATAATTTCGATGTACCGGCGGCACGGAAGGGTCGTGCGGCAAGTCCTGGAGGAACAGCTGCGGCTAAACGCCGCAAAACTGATCGACCACACTCTCGAAAAAAGTTCACTGCTTGCACTCGCTATCGGGCAAGCCTACCTTCCTATCGGGGAACCGCACCGCGCGGTTATCCCAATGCAAGACATCAATGAATCCAGCAAATCGAGTGTTCCCCAGGACGTCATTTTGAAAAAGCTGGACGAGATAGTCAGGAGCCTGGGACCGTCCGTTCAGGCGCAGAGTCGCACGCACAAGGCAAAGTCGCGCTTTCCAAGCAAGCGCGACACGATTCTCTTCGCTGCTATTGTCAGGGATCTGGAGGGCCTGCGATATTGCATTTTTCTCGATAAGCACCGGGTAAAACCGAAGTGGTGCGAAGATGGCCCCAAGAGCTATCGGGAGAGCTATCTGGCAGGCGGTTCTTTCCCCAAGAAGGTCCAAGACGAAAAAAGCCGCGCCAAGCAGCGAATGAGCACACACCAGCATTCGGTGCTGATGGACGCTTTCATCACCTACATCCGTAGCGAATTCGATGAGCTTAGCTCGCGCCTGAACTCGCGCAACTCGCGCGACGCGAGTAAAAAATGAGACCTTCCTGAACCGCGTAATTCCTCGCGGACTCCTTCAATCTACTCGCACGGTCGGGTATCACACCTGTCGAAGTGTTGTCGGTCCATCCAAGATGAGACCGTTAATTGAGTGGTGGTTTGCGTAACCGCGACCAGGAAAGGAGGTCTTGATGTTCGAGTGGCTAACGCTCAAAGAGGCCGCCCGCTATCTCAAGATTGAGCGGCGCACTCTCGCGTTGTGGGCGCGCCGGGGAAAAGTGCCAGCCCACCGGCTTTCAGGTGTCGAACGCTGTGTTTGGAGATTCCTGGCGAACGAATTGGATGCTATGCTGCTTGCGTCATCCGCTGTCTCTGCTGAAGAGG
>QHZX01000397.1:3129-4388 GCA_003224835.1 Acidobacteriota bacterium
GATACGAAGGAGTTTTCCGCAACTACATTCTTCCGAAGTGGCAGGATGCACAGATCACGGAATTACAGGCACGGCCCGTTGAGTTGTGGATTCAATCTCTCAAGTTGGCCCCGAAAAGTAAGGTCCACATTCGGGGACTCATTCAAACACTGTGGGATTATGCCATGTGGCGCGGGGACGTTCCCACACAGCGGAATCCGATGGAGCTGGTACATGTAAGGAATGCGTCCAAGCGGCTTGGAAAACCACGAACGATGACCATTGAGGAATTTCACCGGCTGTCTGCCGTTCTCACAGAGCCGTACCGCACGATGGCAACAGTGGGCGTATGCCTCGGATTGCGATGGTCAGAAATTGTGGGGCTGCAGTGGCACGATATTGATTGGCTGAATGGCGAGCTGAGACTTCAACGCGCCGTGGTAAAGCAGATTGAAGACGAAGTTAAAACCGTTCATTCCAGCAAGCCACTCGCGCTTGACCCGCGAATCCTGGACGTGCTGAAGCTGCACAAGCAAAACAGCATCTTTACCGAGCCGAATGATTGGGTGTTCGCGTCACCGGAGAAGCATGGAAAGTTGCCCCGGAGCTATACAGCGTTTTGGAAGAAGTTGGGACGTGCGTGTCACGATGCTGGCAAGGTCCACGTTTCGCCCCACAGCTTTCGGCACAGCTATCGTGCGTGGCTTGATGAGTTGGGCACGCCGATTACTGTGCGGCAACGCGCCATGCGACAGGGGACATCCGGGTAACGATGAACTACGGGGATGCTCTTGGCGAAGGATTGCGGGAAGCGTCAGCGAAGGTTGCGGCAAGAGCGATTCCGCAATGAACGGCATGTAAACGGCATGTAACGCGGTCTAAACGATTGAAACGTTGGGGTGGGAGACGGGAATCGAACCCGCAACCGTCGGAGCCACAGTCCGGTGCTCTGCCAGTTGAGCTACTCCCACCAGATTTTTCGATTATAACAGCGGCTTTGGGCGTCCCGTACGCCAGTCAAGAACGACAACAATGTGTACATAAGGTAGCATCAGCGCATCGAGGCATCTCATCGGCGACTTCTGCGGCCCCCTGACCGCGATTGGCACCCGAACCATAACCGCTCCTCACTTCACTCGGGATTTCGGCCAGCGTTTGTTTATCATGAGCAACAAATGCTCCCCTTCAAGCTCATCTACAGCGATGAATATTACTTGCCGATCGGGCAGCATGTCTTTCCGGCAGAAAAATATCGCAGAGTGCACCGGCAGTTGATTGAG
>QHZX01000397.1:4422-5274 GCA_003224835.1 Acidobacteriota bacterium
TGGAGAAGCTGAAGACGGGAACGCTCTCGGCACGCGACGAGATGGAACTGGAAGTGCCATATTCGCCGGAACTGGTGCACGCGTTCTGGCTAGCGGCGGGCGGCTCGATTCTTGCCGCGCAATATGCGTTGAAGGACGGCGTGGCGGTGAATGTTGGCGGAGGATTTCATCACGCGTTTCCGGACCACGGTGAAGGCTTCTGCATGATTCACGATGTTGCGGTTGCCATTCGACGCATGCAGCGCGATGGCAAGATTCGCACGGCCATGACGGTGGATTGCGATGTGCATCACGGTAACGGGACAGCGGCTATTTTTGCTGGCACGCGCGCGATCAGCGAATCCTTGCCCTCAAGCGGTTCCGCAGTTCTTGGGCGTAAGCCGCTCATGCGCGCGCACGATGGAGATGTGTTCACGATCTCGTTGCATCAGGAGAACAACTATCCGGCGCAGAAGCCGCCGTCTTCAATTGATGTGGATCTGCCGGATGGGATTGGTGACGATGATTACCTCGCCTGGCTCGACAATGCACTGAGTTCGGGTCTGCGGCAATTCACGCCAGAGTTGATCTGCTACATCGCCGGGGCGGATCCATATCGAGAAGACCAGTTAGGCGGGCTTGCGCTGACGATTGAAGGGCTGAAAAAGCGCGATGAGCTTGTATTCAAGGTGGCGAAGGCACGGAAGATCCCTGTGATGATCACTTACGCCGGCGGCTACGCGCAAAAAGTACAGGATACCGTCGCCATCCATTGCAATACCGTGGTGGCCGCGGCTGAGGTCTTCACACGGCCAACGCCGGCTTGAGCCGCAGTACTTCCTGTAACATTTATTTTTCAATGGTTGCGAACCC
>QHZX01000398.1 GCA_003224835.1 Acidobacteriota bacterium
CCTCGCTTCGGACTAAAGAAGCTGGTCGAAAAGTACGCGCAACTGGAGAAGGGATGAGGAAGATTTTGTAATTCAGTAATTTTGTAATTTGAAAACTAGACTTCCCGAGCTCTCTGGACCTAGGTTTTCAATTACCAAATTACTCAGTTACCTAATTACAGAATAAGGAATTCATGGCCAATACAACTGCACTCAGCAAAGACGAACGTAAAAAATCAAAACGGGCGGCTCGCAAGAAGCGCAAAACTGAAAATCCGTTAAAGCCCCGCGATTACGCTCGCGGATCGAAAAAAGGTAAAGTCAAGAAGCTGGCGCGCGGACAGGCGAAGCGCTAGAAATCGGTGAGGGGCGGGCGCTCGCGCCCGCCTCGCACAGCGCGAACCGAGGACCTTTGGGACCATCAACCACGCATCAGCCTGCCAAACCGGCCACCCAATCCGACCGCAGTCAGCTTCTGTGCTGTAAATCTATCGACAAACTCATCAGCGACGCTGATCGGCCGGAGCATCGCCTTCGTAAGACTTTAGGGCCGTGGTCGCTAACCGCGCTTGGCATTGGCGCGATCATCGGTTCCGGTATTTTCGTTCTTACCGGTACCGCGGCCGCCGGGGAACATTTTGCCGTGCCCTCGATCCTTCACTCGCAGGTGATGGACCTGATCATCAACTTCCTGCGCACCGGAAGCACGGCGGGCGCCCTGATGCATGGCCGCCCTCCGGCTGGGCCCTCGATCGCAATTTCGTTTTTGCTAGTCGCGGTGGCGTGCAGCTTTGCTGGGCTTTGCTACGCCGAACTGGCGTCGATGATCCCTATAGCCGGCAGCGCGTACACCTATTCTTATGCGACGCTCGGCGAAATATTTGCCTGGATCATTGGCTGGGACCTGATTCTGGAATACGTGGTCAGTAATGTTGCCGTCTCGGTTGGTTTCAGCGGCTACTCCAAGGCGCAGCTGGCGGTCTTCGGAATTCACCTGCCGGACAAGTGGTCAAGCCCGGTGTGGGCCTCCGGCGCCTGGACCGGCGCTTATTTCAACGTGCCGGGCTTTCTCATCGTTTTCATTCTCACCCTGCTCCTGGTTCGTGGAGTTCGCGAATCCGCGGAAGCCAACAACGTGATGGTGTTGATCAAAATTGGCGCCATTCTGACTTTCCTGATCGTCGGCGGAATGCTTGTCCACAAGGCGAACTGGGCTCCGTTTGCTCCTTCAGGATTCGCGGGTGTCCTGACCGGCGGCGCCATCGTGTTCTTTACCTATATCGGTTTTGATTCCGTCTCTACCGCGGCCGAGGAATGCGAGAAGCCGCAACGTGACCTGCCGTTTGGCATCATCGCTTCGCTGGTGGTGTGCACGGTGCTCTATGTAGGGGTAGCCGTCGTGCTGCTCGGGATGCTCAAGTACACGACCTTCATCTCTGGCGAGGCCGCGGAAGCGCCGGTTGCGTATGCCCTGAAAGTTCTCGGGGCGCATCCGATATTTCGCTCCGTGATCGTGCTGGGTGCGCTGATGGGAATGATTTCTTCCATTCTGGTGTTCCAGTATGGCCAGGCCCGAATCTGGTATGCCATGTCGCGAGACGGGCTTCTGCCCAAACTTTTTTCTGCCGTCCATCCCAAGTTCAAGACGCCGCACTGGTCCACATGGGGTTTCGCTGGGCGTAATTTTCCTGCGGCGAAAGCAGCCCGACCGTCCACGGGCATTTCGCGTGCCTTTCGTGCCGTGGTTCCCCATTATTTCCGTGATTCTCTGCGGTGGCTTGATGATGGGCCTGATGGTGATCACATGGTTACGCTTCTTCGGATGGTTGCTGATTGGCCTGTTGATTTACGTCTTCTACAGCCGCAAGCACAGCGAGTTCGCGAAAAGCTGAAGGGCTGTTGTGCTCAGATCGTTCCTATAGTTCAATCTTTCTGTAACCTCTACTCAGCGGGTCGCGACGAGGACGTTCCACGGCGTCGTTGGCTTGGGTTGCTCGATGCGCACGTCCGAGAAGCCTGCCTTCCTGAGCGCGGCCACAACGTCGTCGGGCGCTCGCAATGTGAAGATGTCCACTGGCATTCCCATGCGATCCATCCGCTCCTTCGGAACGAAGCCGACGACCACATGCCCGCCCGGCACGAGCACCCGACGGATTTCGGCGAACCCCGCGTCGAGCGAGCTCCAGAAGTAGATGGTATTGACGGTGCATACTTTACTGAACGATGAGGCCTCGAAGGGGAGTTCCTCCACGTTTCCCTCGCGGAAATCCGCGCGACCAGCCGACACGGCTTCAGAAAACATTGCTTTCGCTCGCCTGACCATATCACTCGAACGATCTACACCCCCAACGAACGCAGCACCCGCGATCAGAAACGGTAAAGTGACGCCGCCACCGAATCCGACCTCAAGGACACGATCCGAGGGTGTCAGCTCAAGCTGTCGAACGGCATAAGAGTTCAGCTTGGCATTGTGCCTGTTCATGAGTCGTCCCATGATGCGACCGAAGAACCCTGTGGGGCGCGAAAGCTGCCGAGCAATGAATCGAGGATACATAGTTAGTAGCTTAGCGCGCCGTCGAAGCAAAGCGCACGTCGCCGCAGCCGATGTCACTTTCAAGTTGGAATATGAGGGTATCGTGCAAAGTGGTGCCCACCGCGATATCGGCTTTTCGCAATTGATGGAAAGCTCCCTCGCGGTCGGAGAATGTCGGGCAATTGTCGGCGAAATGTAAACCGCTACGCAACGTGACGCCAACGATGCCGACGCGCACCTGCGACTCCTCCATTCACGGATGTGCTAACCGGACACACACTTTGGTGCGGTGCACTAGGTCGAGCGAGAGTCATAATTGCTTGTCCGACTTCTTCGCAGTACGGAGATCACTCACCATGAATCGCATCGCTCTCGGCTTAAGCTTACTTCTGCTGATCAACGTCCCAACCAAGGCGCAAGACGACAAGGCTGCTAACACAGATGTGTCCGCCGTGCGCACCACCGTTACAAACTACATCGAAGGATATTTCACCGGCGATGCTCACCGTATGGAGCAAACGCTTCATCCGCATTACCTAAAACACATGATTCACGGAGACATTCCGATGCGCGAGAGGAGTGGGGCGCAGATGGTGGCAGAAGTTCGGAAGAACGGGCCAGCCAATCTTCCATCATCGCAAGCGAGCGAGCAGGTCACTGTTCTCGACATTGCAGGCGACATCGCGTCGGCCAAGCTCGTGACGCCCGGCTGGACGGATTACATGACCCTGTCGAAGGTGAATGGCGACTGGAAGATTCTTTCTGTCGTGCAGCGAATCGATTAGTAAGGCTTCTTCCCGACTGCGCATTTTGAACGCTCGTTCTTATCGGACGGGCTTTTCTCTGGCTAATGGGACATGTTTCCTCTCGCTCTTGATTGATGTAATCAAGGCGTCATCACTCATTGAGAGTGATATGGCAAATTTGCGAATCGACGCAAAGTGGCTTGGGCTAAAAGCTCTGTTCGACATCGCCGCACTTGTCTCGGAACTCAAGTCTGTTGTTGGAGGGATCGGGCTGCTGTCCATCGGGCAACGGCTTTCCCGGGAGTCGAAAGCCCGCCGCGATTACCCATTGCATGGAGTAGTACGTCGGCAGATCATCGACCCGCCCTGTGTGCCGAACCATTCGCCATGACACGCGCCAGCGACCTGTCTTGTCTGGTTCCACAAAAATGTGAGACGTGCTGGTCGCGTCAACGCTGCTGAGGGTCAGGATCAGATAGCCTTGCTTTCGCTCATTCCAGTGTTGCCAAATGAACATCCGCGCACGTGAAAGGGTAGGGTCTTGTTTGCTTTCGACAACCGTCATCGGCTTAGGGTTCGTTAATGTGAGCGTTTCGTACTCGTGGAGATCACGACCCTGCGCGACGTCTTTAACTGTTAACACTCCACTTTGAAAGGAGACTTTCGAGGCAGTGGTGCGTCCGCCCTTCCGCACATATCGGGCGTTCGGCAGTTCCTTAGCGGGCGCCGCCACGGTGCAATCAGTTGCTTCTATCGGCGGAGGAAGGCTTTGCGACCGTTCGGCACCGCCTACTAGCCCCAGCAGTATTAATGCGCATATTTTTGGCATCTTTAATTGTGAACGAAGGCCGTGTTCAGGCTTGCGTGTTGTCCTAAACGGCAAACTTTACGCGGGATATTGATTCTTGTAAACAGCCATCATCTGTAACAAGCACCTTTGGAATA
>QHZX01000399.1 GCA_003224835.1 Acidobacteriota bacterium
GTTCCGAAACCCACAATGGCAATGGTCATGCTCTTCGGCGCATTGTCTACAGAAATGAAGGCACGTTCTGAGTGGGCGAAATTGGCTACAGGCTTCATATTGTTCGACGCAGCGCAGCTGACAACGTTAGTCCTGCACCACTTTTTCAGCCGTGGTGGCGCTTGCCCCGGCCGCCCGGACTCGCGGCTGCGCGGTTCCTTGCTCATTTGTGCGTGCGCGTTTGTCGCTCCCATTTTTGTTTTGTGCCGAAGTTCTCGTCGAGGCGGGGAAGAACTGCGCGTGCAGATGACGCACTGCTTTTGGAACATCGCTTTCCCGGATCACGAAGCTAATGTTTAATTCCGAAGCTCCCTGCGAAATCATGCGAATGTTTACGCCCGCGGAAGCAATTGTGTTGAAAACGCTGGCGGCAATCCCGGGTTTTCCGTGAATGTCCTCACCAACGAGACAGATAATCGCCTGCTTGTCATCACGCGTCACATCAGCGATTTCTTCGAGTTCCGCCATTAGTGACTTAGGCAGACGCTTGGTTTCCATGGTGAAAGACATGCTGACCTCGGAAATAGCAACAATGTCCACTGAAGTTGAGTGCCGGTCGAGTGCTTCGAAAACCGAACGCAAAAAGCCGTGCACCATGATTCCGCGGGAGGCAACCACGTTAACGATGCTTACGCCAGTCTTGGCCGTGATCGCGCGAAAAACGTCGCGGCTGCGGGGAGCGTGGGCCGTGATCTCAGTGCCTGTGCTTTTCAGGTTCTTAGAATTGAGCACGTAGACGGGAATGTTCTTGTAGATGGCAGGAAGCAAAGTGGCGGGATGCAGGACCTTGGCTCCGAAGTACGCCAGTTCGGCGGCTTCATTGAAGCTGATTTGTTTGATGGTCTTAGCCTCAGGGCACAAGCGAGGGTCGGTGGTCATCATGCCTTCGACGTCGGTCCATATCTCAATGCTCTCTGCATCGAGAGCAGCGCCGATGATTGCCGCAGAATAATCGGAGCCGCCTCGGCCGAGTGTGGTGGGCACGCCTTCCGCGCTGGCCGCAATGAATCCGCCCATCACTGGAATTCTTTTTTTCGAAAGCAGAGGCACGATCTTCTTCTTGGATTTCTCGCGCGTTTCTGCCATTTGCGGATTCGCCTGCGTATGTTTGGCGTCGGTGACCAGACAGGCGCGCGAATCCACCCAGGCCGCGTTCAATCCGCGAACTGTGAATGCATCGGCTACGATCAAACTGGAGAGTAATTCGCCATACGACAGCAGATAGTCACTGCCTCGAGGTGTGAGTTCACGCACCGCGGCCAGTCCACGCAAAAAGTTTTCCAGCTCCAAGAAGTGTGCTTCCATCTTGGGCGCCAGGCTGGCAGCCCGCTTTTGTCCGAGCAAATCGTTTGCGGTCGAAAGATGCCGCTCCCGCATCGTTCGAAATAGTTGAAGGCTCCCGTCGGACTCGCCAGACGCGGCCAGTTGCCCCATAGTGACAAGCTGGTCCGTGACTTTGGCCATAGCGCTGACAACCACCAGGGGCAAGCGATTGCGCCTGCTGGCGACGATTTGTGCGACGCGTTCAATGGCCTCGGCACTTTCAACCGAAGTGCCGCCGAACTTCATCACAATCATGCGCACACCATCCTAAAGACTATACCTGTCTTCGTCTCGGCCACGAGGTTCTAAAGAGCGGCCCATAAAACGAAAGACCCACCAGCCCGTTTCTCTTGGCCGTGGGTCTTGAGCAGATTCTTTGGAGTTCGCTCAGCGCCCATGCCAGACAGTAATTCGTGTGCCCATTGTGTTTTCAGGCATCGACGACATTGTCTGGATCGCAGGCGACATATTGAACGCTCAATATACAGGAATGGGGGCAGCCTCACGAACGGGTTTTTCGATGGGACGAATCGAAAAACGTGCTGCTCGACAGGTCGGACTGCCCAGACTTCACAGGTGTGACGCAGGACTCGGCTGTTTGCGAAATTTCCATCTGCCGAATCGAAATTCTGAATTGTACTTTTGACCTCGACTCGCGGTACCAAAGATATACACAGCTCGTGGTGTGCGCGATCTGTAATCGCTGGTCGTAGTTTGTCTTTGTCCGTTGCGGTGTCCGCGAATAACTCTTTGGAGAATTTCCTGAAACGCTGGAACACAGTCAATGGTTTGCCGCCGGCGCAGGGTCTTTATGATCCGGCGCACGAGCACGACGCGTGCGGAATCGGTTTTGTCGCGAGCATTCGCGGTGAGCAGAGCCATCAGATCATCGAGCAGGGAATCCAAGTTTTGGTCAATTTGACGCACCGGGGAGCGTGCGGTTGCGATCCCGAGACCGGCGACGGCGCCGGGGTGCTGATTCAAATCCCGCATAAGTTTTTCGCACGAGAGTGCGCCACCCTAGGGTTCGAATTGCCCGCGCCGGGCGAGTACGCCGTCGGCATGACCTTCTTGCCGGTAGAAAAACATCCACGCCTGAACTGCGAAGGTGTACTCGAGCGAATTATCCGCGAGGAAGGTCTCACCGTTTTGGGCTGGCGCGACACTCCGGTCAACGGCGATGCAATTGGACGGGTCGCCCGCGCGTCGCAACCTTATATACAGCAGATTTTTGTCGGCCGTCCTGCGGAAATGGACGAAGAAGCATTTGAGCGCAAGCTGTACGTC
>QHZX01000058.1 GCA_003224835.1 Acidobacteriota bacterium
CCGCCAGAGAACGGCGAGGGTTGACTTTGAATCCGGCGGAATCGAGAGCGTTCAACGTTTCCCAGTGATTGCTGAATATTGCACGGGCGGGGGCGCCCGTGCCTCCAGCCTCAAAGTTTGTGGAGCGACGGGCGCCCTCGCCCGTCGTAGTGCTCGCAATGAGCATGTACGCAAAAAAGTCCAGTCTTCGCTGTGCTGTGATGCTTGGTTCTAACTGCCGCACTGTCCCCGCAGTCGCATTGCGCGGATTTGCGAATTGCGAGAGCTCCTGCTTTGCCCGCTCGTCGTTCATTTTTTTGAACGAAGCAATTGGCATCAGCATCTCGCCGCGCACTTCAAAATCAGCAGGAATCCCGGCCTTCTTCAGCTTGTCATGTGAAATCGAAAGAGGCACTGAGCGCACGGTGCGTACGTTTGAGGTCACGTCTTCACCGATGCCTCCATCGCCTCGCGTAATACCGCGCACCAGCTTGCCATCTTCATAGCGCAGAGCCATGGACATGCCGTCGAGTTTCAACTCGCAGACATATTCAATGTCATTGCGTCCGCTGAGTTCGTGCACGCGGCGCTCCCAGTCGCGCAACTCTTCTTCGCTGTAGGCATTATCGAGCGAAAGCATGGGCGCGGAGTGCGGAACCTTGACGAAGCCCTCGCGCGGTTTGCCGCCCACTCTCTGCGTGGGAGAATCGGGCGTGATCAGCTCAGGATGCGCGGCTTCAAGCTTCTTCAACTCATTCATCAGCCGGTCAAATTCCGCGTCGCTGATCTCGGGATCGTCCAGCACATAGTATCGGTACTCGTGACGGCGAATCTCATCGCGGAGAGATTCAATCTCTGCGTTTTCAGTGGAAGCTTTCATTGTTGGCATAAGTCAGAAGTAAAAAGTCAGAAGTAAGAATGCAGAATGCAGAAGTCGGATTTCAGATTTAAGATTTTAGACTGCAGATTTCAGAGTCAAACCACCGAGTTGAACGTTGACTCTTCACAATCTGAAATCTACAATCTTAAATCTGCAATCCGGCGAAGTTCTGCATTCTTACTTCTGACTTCTGCATTCCTACTTCTTACTTCTGCATTCCTATCTTCCCGGTTTCCCCTCGAACAGCGTCCAGAAGCGATCGCCGATGACTGCGTAAATGCCGAATGCCGATCCGCTGTCTTGCGTCTTGCGAAACAGTAACTCGCCACGACCATCGCCGTCAGAATCGACAGCATCGATGAACTCATATTTTGGAATTACATCCAAGTGCTGGTCGTCGGTGGTCTGAGCAAAAACTTTGTGGAGCTCGCCGTAAATGTCTTCACGCGTCACCAGGGCAGTCGTGTATTGCAAGGGAATGCGCGCGTTGGGAATGCTGGCCGTTGCTGTCAGTACGAGCACCGGCTCGTTGCTGCTGGTGAGATCGAAGACGTGCATCTGCACATTCTGCAGCTCCGGAGTCAACGCTGGCCTGGCAGCCTTTCTTGCCGGCTTTGTGGCCGGCTCTGGTTGACCTAGCAGTTTGGTGGCTCTGGCTTTTACATCATTCTCTGCAATGCTGGTCATGGCTTTCAAAAATTTCTGTTCTTCTTCCGGCTTTAACTGATACGCGTACGGCCGAGACTCGGCCCCACCGGTATCGGAAACCGCCGGGATGAGTTGAATTGGACCTTTGAGCGGTTCGTCTTGTGTGCCCGCCTTGGTTTGCTCGTGTGTGGTCTCAGACGGCGCCTGATGGCGGAGCACTGGACGACCAGGGGACTCGATGGAAGTTGGACTATTGCTGGCGGGCGCCGATGTGTTCCCCGCATTTGAAGAACTCGGCGGACTGTTTGGCGCGGGAGCATCAGGTGATGGCGCGCTCTTCGGCGAGGATTCGGGCGCGGTGGTCTGCGATCCGGTTGACGAAGTTTTATCGGATTGCGGGCGTCTCAGCTTCGGAGGCCCGCTGATTTCGTCGGGCGCCTTGTAGGCTTTCTTTGCCGCTTCGGCTTTGTTTCGTTCGGCGTCAGCTTTAATTTCGGCGGTGCTACGCCATTTTCCGTCGCCGACCCAGCCAGTGGTTTCCGGTAGCGCTCCGGAGACGGTAAATAATCCCTGAGAAACTCCCGACTTCAACGATTCGTAAACCGTTCCTGACTGCAGCGCCATTGGCACGGGGTCGGCCTTATAAGCTCCAGCGTCATAAAACTTGCCGTTGATCATAATCGTGATCGGGACCAGGTGGGCTTTGCCATTCCCGGCCAGTTCCAGCAATCCGAGAGCGCGGGGCCCTTTACTGACCTGCCGCTTCTTGGCATATTGCGCGAATACTGGCAAACACACGGCGATGATCAGCCCGGAGATGACGGCCAGCACGGCTTTGCGGTATAACCGTGTGCGATAACTGATCGGAGAGGGTCCCATGGAAACCAATGATAAAGCCCCAGAGTTTACTTCGCTTGACCAGAATGGCGAGCAGGTCGCGCTGAAAGATTACAAAGGCAAGTGGGTGGTGCTCTATTTCTATCCTCGCGCTGATACTCCCGGCTGCACGATTGAAGCCTGCAGCTTTCGCGATTCTTTCAAGAGGGTGGAGAAAATCGGCGCGGTAGTGCTGGGAGTTTCGCCGGATACTCCTAAAGCACAAAAAAAGTTCGAAGAAAAGTTTGATCTGCCATTCACGCTGGTGGCTGACGCCGATAAGACGATATGCAATGCCTATGGCGTGATTCAGGAAAAGAACATGTATGGAAAGAAAGTTATGGGCGTGGCGCGGACTACGTTCATCATTGGGCCGAACGGAAGAATCCGGCACGTTTTCCGCAAAGTGAAACCCGAAGGACACGCGGAAGAAGTGCTGGAATACTTGAAGGAAGCGCAGAAAAGCGTGGCTTGATCTCGGCTGAAAAAAGCCCGCCGAAGCGGGCCTAGGTTGCGGTCGGAGAAAAGCTATGCTCCCGGAGGAGGTGTGGTCCCGGGATTCGTGTTCTGCGGTGTAGTCGGAGGTGTGCTGTTCGGCGGATTGGTTGTTGCCGGAGCTGGCGAATTAGGATTTGAGCCCGGAGTCGTCGTGCTCGGATTTGTGCTTCCGGGAGCAGTAGGCGTTGTTTCTGGAGTGGGATTGCTCGGGGTGGTCTGCGGATTTGGCGTCGAAGTTGTGTCAGGATTTGTTCCCGGTGTTGCAGTGCCCGGTTGCGGGGTTGCCGTATCGGGAGTTGGAGCCGTGGTTCCCGGAGCAGGCGTGGTGGTTCCGGGCTGAGCCGTACCCGGTGTGGTCTGTCCCGGGGTCGTCTGGCCGGAGGTTGAGCCCTGTCCTGAAGGGGAGCCTGAAGTTTGTCCCGCAGTCGATCCTGCACCCGTCGATCCAGCAGTGCCGCTGGTCTGGGCAGCGGCCATCAGGACCGGAGCGGTCCCATGATTTTGTGCACTCGGCTTCGCCGCTGGTGACGAGCTCCCACACTGCTCGGCAACCTTGGTCGCGCTGGTCACGGTGAATTGCTTGGTCGCTCCCGCGGATGCACCCGAATTCATTCCTGAGTTCATTCCAGAATTAGAAGTCCCGGAACTCGCAGTCGCGGACGAAGTTGACGCGCTCGCGTTCGAGCCCATGTTGCTCGCACCTTCTTGTCCGGTCACTTGCACTTCGTTTCCGATGAGAGTACGCACCGCATTCAGATCCCCGGTCAGCTTATATGCGGTGCCGGATTTATCTGTAAGCATGTAGTTGCCAGCGGCCGGCGATCCAGAGAGGCAGCCGGTTATAGCGTTGCCGCCCTGTCCCGGCGACGTGGCGCTCGGTGATGTCGTGTTGGGAGGGGTTGTGCTCTGGGGCGCGGCATTCTGTTCCGGAGCAGCGCTTGGCGTGGTTTGCCCGGGTGTTTCTGGAGCTGCTGGGGAAGTCCCCGGCGTTTGCTGCGAAGCTCCTGGCGACTGTTGCGAGGTTCCTGGTGTTTCTTGCGAGGTCGCTGGCGATTGAGGTGCCGTTCCCGGGGTCTGTGGCATCGTGCTTGGCGTCTCTGGCGCAGTTGTGGGCGCGTTGGAACTCGGTGACGTCCCGGGCGTAGAAGTTTGTGAGTTTGCTCCGGCTTGGCCGTTCTGAGTCGTTTCACCAGAGGCAGAACCCGAAGGCGACGTGCTGTCTGGCGATGTGGTCTGGGCTGCTACCCAAATCGCCGAAAGCAGCAACATAGAAAACAACTGTGCTTTCAATTTCATGGCTGTCTCACCCCTCCGAAATAATGTCTTCACCTACAAACTCTAGGCGCGAGCTAGATTGATGGGAATCCAGTGGAATCTCTAGGCAGCCGGAGGTTGTTCCGGTACAACAAAAATGCCGGGCAGATAGAAAAATTACAGGCGAGAGCTGGCCTGAGTTCCAGGTTGGCTAAAAGTTCGCGGGCGAGCGATCGTGAAGAAAACAGAGATCGTTAATGCAGGTGATGAACTCAAACGATAATGGGCCGCTCTTTCGCTGACGATATTCTCGCCAAAAGCCGCGCCCAGAGCAGATCTCCGCTTGCTCATTTTTCTAGAGACAACTAGCAAAACTCACAGCACCTTAGTCCGCGTACGGTTTCGCCGATCTTGCAAACGGTCGCCGAGGGACATCATCCTGAGTGGCTGCAGCATCTTTATCGCACACATCATTTCCCACCAGGAGCCTTGACCTATATGTCCGTTCGGTTGTTTTCCCTGCTACTAGTCGTGTTCGCATCGGTTGTCCCAGCAGCTCTTGCCCAAACATCAGTGTCAGTAACTTACCATTACGCTCCGATCTCATTCCCCGGCGCGAGCGCCGGACAGTACACCGCGGTTAATTTTCCGGGAGCAATCATGACCCAGGTGTTAGGAGTTAACGATAACGGCGATATTGTCGGTACGTATCAGACGTCGGGAACTTTGAATTTTCACGGCTTTCTGAGGCGCAACGGAACGTTTACCAAGATCAATGATCCATCCGCCAAGATCGGGACCATGGCTTTCGGCATTAATAAAGCTGGGACAATTGTCGGCAGCTTCGACAACGCGCAAGGATTTGTATATGAGAACGGGACTTTCCGGACCTTGAACGCGCCCCAGCTGCCGGGTGAATCGCACCAGACGCAGCTGAACGGGATCAACGATCAGGGTTGGATTGTGGGCCAGGTATACAGAGGTGGAATCTGGCGCGGCTTCTGGATCGTCAATAATCAGATTCATTTTATTGAACCGGCCGGCACTACGAACAGCGAGGCCAATGCAATAAACAATCGAGGAGATGTTGCGGGCTGTCACGACGTTCAGGCTGGGTTTGTTTCATTTGCAGTTGGCACCTACGCAAGCACTGGAAAGTTTCCTGCCGAGCAGCCGGTTGTGTCTTGTGCTTCGGGGATCAACTACGCCCGGGCTATTGTTGGGAGCTATTCGACCACCAATAACCAAGAGGGGTTTTTAGGAGTCCCGGCGCTCACGCTGCAGTCTTCGCTAGCGTGGCAATCGTCCGACGTGGTTCACATCACTGCTGCGGCTTTCGGGAATAATCCAATTGCGCAAATCCAGGTCTGGGTCAATGGGAGCGAGGTTTATCACGTCGCGGGCGGGACCCTGAATGCGAATATAAAGCTGCCCTCAGGTACTAACGAAAAATTAATTGTCCGAGCCGTGGACTCTAAAGGTGTGACCGCAAAGGTGACGAACACGGTCACCGTAAACTGAAATGCTAAGTTGAATGCGTGGTGGGCCCGCCTGGATTCGAACCAGGAACCAACAGATTATGAGTCTGCTGCTCTAACCGTTGAGCTACAGGAGAAATGCCATTGTTGGGGAGCTAGGGATGCAGTGAAAGTCGCACTTACGGCGCCTCCGGTGGATGGGCGCGCCAATCAGGCGTGCGTTGATTTCTTTGCCGATTTGCTGAAGCTTCAGCGGTCGGCGATTACGATTTTTTCCGGCGAGAGTAGCAGGAATAAAGTGATTCGAGTTGCCGGCATTTCGGCGGAAGCGCTTCGTGAAAAGCTGCAACTCTGATCGTTAAGGTCGATTTTGATCCGCGCTTTTGAAGGGGCACCGCTTCCAGCCGTGCCCCTTCAAATCCGAAGATTGCATCGAGCGCCCGACCTTTGCGGCCATCGAGTTGAATCGGTCATCGGGTGCTTTCTCTGGCCGTCTCCACCGCTCTTAGCACCGCCTGGGCTTTATTCATGGCTTCCTGATATTCGGTTGCCGGATCGGAATCCGCGACGATGCCCGCGCCAGCCTGCAGATATGCCTTCTTGCCTTGCATCAGCATGGTGCGAATGGCAATGCAGGAGTCGAGATTGCCCGCGAAATCTGCATAGAGCACCGAGCCACCGTAAATGCCGCGCCGCGTCGGCTCCAGTTCTTCGATGATTTGCATGGCGCGGACTTTCGGCGCTCCGCTGAGCGTGCCTGCCGGAAAACATGCGGCAAAGGCATCAAGCGCGTGCAGGTCAGGCCGCAGCTTGCCCTCAAGCGCAGAAACAATGTGCATCACGTGCGAGTAGCGCTCGACGTACATCAGATCTTTTACTTTCACCGAGCCATACTCGCTCACGCGGCCGAGATCGTTGCGGCCGAGGTCCACCAGCATGACGTGCTCGGCGCGTTCTTTTTCGTCGCTCAACATTTTTTCCTGAAGACGCTGATCTTCGGCATCGTCTTTGCCGCGAGGATGCGTTCCTGCAATCGGGCGATACTCGAGCTTGCGGCCAGTCACACGCACCAGCATTTCCGGGGAAGATCCAAGGACATGCGTGTCGCCCATTTTTAAAAAGTACATGTATGGCGACGGATTCACCGCACGCAGCGCGCGATAAATATCGAACGGCGCGACGGCCGGCTTGAAGTCGAGACGCTGCGAGAGCACGACCTGAAAGATGTCGCCGGCGGCAATATATTCCTTCGCAGTCGCGACTGATCTTTCAAACTGTTTTTGAGGAGTAACTGAACTGATTTTGAGTTTGCCGCGAGAATTGGCCGCGACACTCTGCCATCCCATGAACCGTAAACCGCCTGACAGTTGTTTCTCGAGGACCTCGATGTCCTCAACCGCGCGATCGTAAGCCTTGCGCGGACTTTCGCGAGAGACATCGGCACTGGCAATTATGTGGATTTGGTGGCGGAGGTGGTCAAAAGCTAGCAGGCGATCAAAAAACATCAGCGCGCAATCGGGAACGTGCAGGTCGTCTTTAGTGGCATCGCCGATTTTTTCCAACTGTCGGACGATATCGTATGAGCAAAATCCCACGGCCCCAGCAGTGAATGGAGGCAAGCCAGGCACGACTGCAGGGGTATGCTGCTGCAAGAGTTCTTTGGCAACCTCAAAAATATTCCCTTGCCGTTGTTCTCGTGTTTTGCCGCGCTCAATTGTGATGTGATTGCCAGCGGCACGGAGTTGCATGTACGGACGCGCACCAAGAAATGTGTAGCGTCCAATTTGCTCCCCGCGTTCTACCGACTCAAGCAGGAACGCATGCTGCTCGCTCCGGGAAATGGCCAGAAAGGCAGAAACCGGCGTGAGCAGGTCCACCATTGCCGACTTGACCACCGGAACCAGCGTGGCTTGCTGCGCCAGGCGAGAAAATTCTTTGTAATCGGGACGAATCATGCTGCATTCACCGCCGAGCACGCCGAGATCGTAGGGAACAGGTTGGCGGCGATTGGGGTAATGACGTTTTACCAGAGAGACCGAAAGTTTGCGAATGCTGGAAGTTCGAGACTGAATCGCTTACAGAATTTTCTTGCCGAACGCAGAAAGCGACAACTCAACCGCGAGATCAGCGGTACGGTTGTGCTCGTCGATGACAGGATTCACTTCTACAATCTCGAAGCTCAACATGCGGCCATGGTCAGCGATGATTTCCATTGCCAGGTGGGCCTCACGATAAGTTGCTCCGCCACGAACAGGAGTGCCAACGCCGGGGGCGTCTTCCGGATCAACCCAATCCATGTCGAGTGAGACGTGGTATCCAGCGGTGCCGCGTCCGGCGATCCGCAGAGCTTCTTCCATCACCGTGCGCATGCCACGCTCGTCAATATCGCGCATGGTGAAGACATCAATTCCGGCTCGGCGGACGTTTTCTTTCTCGATGGCATCGATATCCCGGACCCCAACCAGTACGCAATTTTCCGATGCGACTTTCGGAGAAAAATTGAAGATATTCGCCAGTTCCACCGGACCCAGCCCCATGATTGCAGCCAGCGGCATGCCGTGAACGTTTCCGCTGGGAGAGCTGTCGGGCGTGTTGATGTCGGTGTGGGCATCGATCCAGATCAGACCAATTTTCTGACTTTGTTTCCGATAGAATTCCGCCACGCCGGAAACCGTGCCTGCTGCGACGGAATGGTCTCCTCCAAGCACCAGCGGCACCTTACCGGCTTCTAGAGTCTTCAGGACCAGCTCAGCCTGCTTGGTGCAAGTTGCGGTGATCTCCTTCAAATATTTCGCGTGCGGATCGCCTTCTTTTTTCTGCTCGGCGATCGCAACTGTGATATTTCCTGCGTCCTCGACCACATGTCCCAATTGCTCCAGCCGGGCTTCAAGGCCGGCCACCCGCACAGCCGAAGGCCCCATGTCCACCCCGCGCCGTGATTGACCAAGATCGAGTGGCACACCTATGACACGGATTTTTTTAGGGACGATGTTGATAGAGGTTGCGAGCGCTGTCATATATTCCTATTTGCCCAGTGCATCTGGCAGGCCTTTGTAGTAGCGGAAACCTTCCACCGCTTTGCCGTTCTTCATAGTTATGCGGCTGCGAGCATAGTCTTTCATTTGCTGCAGGTCGGCTCCGGAGGGGTGCGGGTTGTATTGCTTCCATCCCGGACCATATTGGCTCGAATATTTCGAGAAAGCATTTACCTTTTTTTCTACAAATCCGCTGATATCCACCCAGGTATTTTCGTCATTGTTGTCATAGTCGTTGTAGAAGAGGTATTCAGGAATCATATATTCCTTGAGGCCCTCTTGGGTTATTTGGCCCTCAAACAAAAGCCGCCACATGGCGGCGCGGGCGGCATCGGCAGCCAAATAAGAGGCCGCGCGGTGATCGGACTTGTGCCAGCGTTGGTAGTTCTTGCCCGGGTCCCAGGCCATGAGTACGTCGGGCCGAAGCTTGCGAATCCAGCGAACGAGATTTTCAACAACGGCTTTGCGATCTTCAAATTCCAGCAGTCCGTCATCGTAGCCCAAGTTGATGTAGTGCTCGCCTGGAATGCCCAGCTCGGCAAGAGCCGCGAGCTCTTCCTGGCGCCGAATTGCGGCCAGCTGAGTCCGCGAGAGGTTAGGGTCTTGCGTGCCAACATTTCCGGTTGTAAGCGTCACGATATACACCTGATTGCCATGCGCCTGAAGCAGCGCCAAGGTGCCGTGTGAAAGCGCGTCGTCATCGGCATGGGCACCGATGAGCATAATTGTCTTGCCAGCCCATTTTTCGACGGGAGTGTCGGGCTTGGGCTCGGAAAGCTGGGCGAAAGCCAAAAGTGGGAACAAAAGCCAACACATAAGTAGCTTTTTCATTGAGACCTCCCAATGCGAATTTCCTGTCAGCCTAAGTTCACGGGTACAACCGGTGCAGCGTTCTGGCGAAGGGAATTGTCTCTCTTACATGTTCGAGGCCGCAAATCCAGGCCACCGCACGCTCGATTCCCATGCCAAATCCACCGTGTGGCACGCCGCCATACTTCCGCAGATCGAGATACCACTTGAACGATTCTTCCGGCAATCCATGCTCGCGAATGCGCTTCAAAAGCAACTCGTACGATGCCATGCGCTGCGAGCCACCGATAATTTCGCCGTAACCCTCAGGCGCGAGCACGTCAACACACAGAGCCAACTCCGGACGCTGCGGGTCCGGTTCCATGTAAAACGCTTTCACCTTTGCCGGGTAGCGATGAATCATCACCGGCTTCTCGAACTGGGCGGACAAATAGGTCTCATCGGGCGAACCGAAATCACCGCCCCACTCAAACTTTGTTTCGAGAGCACCCTTTGCGTGTCCCTCCTGCAGCATTTTGACGGCTTCGTCGTAGCTGATCCGGGGAAATGGAGTTGAGATTTTTTCCAACTTCGAGATGTCGCGACCAATCGTCACTAAGTCGGCGCGACGCTTCTCAAGACATCGCTTCACCAGAAAGCTGATCAGGCTTTCAGAGAGGTCCATCAGATCTTCAAGAGTCGCATAGGCTACTTCGGGTTCGACCATCCAGAATTCGGTCAAGTGGCGCCGGGTTTTCGATTTCTCAGCGCGGAAGGTTGGACCAAATGAATACACCTTACCTAACGCCATGGCCGTCGCCTCGATGTAGAGCTGACCGGACTGGGTGAGATACGCCTGCTCATCGAAATAATCCACCGGGAAAAGTGTGGTTGTACCTTCGCATGCTGCCGGGGTAAGAATCGGCGGATCGGTCAGCACGAAACCGCGGTCGTCAAAGAAATCACGAGCGGCTTTGATGATCTCCGCACGAGTGCGCAGAATAGCCGCTTGGCGCGGAGTTCGAATCCAGAGATGGCGATTGTCCATCAGGAAGTCGACGCCGTGCTCTTTTAGGGAAATGGGAAATGGCTCATCTTCCGGAACGCGCTGCAGCACTTGTACATTAGAAACATCGAGCTCGTATCCGCCGGGCGCACGTTTATCGGCGCGGACCTTGCCCTCAACAATTACGCTCGATTCCTGCGTTAATCCCTTTATCGCGTCGAAAACTTCTGGGGGGACTGCGTTTTTCGGAACCACACCTTGAATGGTTCCGCTGCCATCGCGGAAGATCGGAAAAAGAAGTTTCCCGCTTTCACGCAGGTTGTACAGCCAGCCGCGAATGGTGACCGACTGACCTTCGTGCTTGCCGATTTCGGCGATCGTAGTTACCGGTGAAGACATCTTTAACCCATCTCACTGCCGAGGACGCAGAGCGCGCAGAAAACAGATTTAAGTTTGGCGATCTCAGCGTGTTCGGTGATGGAAACTCTCTATGCGGGGACCAGATTGCCGAAAATCTCGCCCATCTTCTCGATCGAGTTGATCTTTTCGTTCTCCTCAATTTCCAGCAGAAGAGGCGGTTTATGCGGCGCTTGGTTCAGCAGCTCTAATGTCGTTTTCCAGTCGATCGTCCCATCGCCCGGCCACAGGTGGGAGTCGCGGTCTTTATCGTTGTCGTGCACGTGCGTGGAGTGAATTTGATTCTTTAATATTTCAAATGCCGAAGCAACATCGCCCATCATGTGGGCATGGCCGGTATCGAAGCAAACGCCAACATCTTCCAAACGGCTGGTGCGGATGAATTCGACGAGGCGGTCCGGCATTGAAAGCTCATTGGGAATGTTTTCCAGCAGAACGCGCACTCCCAGTGGCTTGGCAAATGCCCGCAAATGCTCAACGGAAGTCATGGCCGATTCAAACTTTCGGTCGCTGAAGGCCTCATTGGGAAGTCCTATGTGCTGAATCAAAAATCTAAACGGAATATGCTCGGCCACTTCAATCGCGCGTTTGATTTCATCCATCGCTTCAATGCGCGCCGCGCGGTCAGTCGAAGCGATATTGATCGGCGCAGAGCCGGTGCGTCCCCATTCGTAATCTGAGTACAGGGGAGCATGCACGGAATGCAAAGGAATGCCGCTGGTGCGGAACCAATCCGCGATTTCGCGGACATGCTGTTTGCGATTGGCGTAGTCAATGTGCTGACGCGCGCCAAAAATCTCGATGGCCTGGGCTCCGCCGCTGACCAGTTTATCGAGCAAGCCAGGGTGAAGCCGCTCTTTGACCAGGATATAAGTGGAAACCGCTCTCAGCATATTTCGTTGTCGGGGCGTTCACCCCAAATACTTGAAAATATTCAGACTGATGAGGCTAGCGTAGTGCGCGCGCGCGAGTCAAATCACGAATGTCGGGGTTTACGATTTGGCTTCATTCTTCGTGTTTTGGAGCGCGGTAGTTTTGCCTTTTCGGCAACCATCGCATACGACTTCCTGACGCAAGTCTCGATTTCGGAACTAGGAAGGACTTCCAAGCTCTCGAGCATCACCCATTTGTAACGGCCGACGTACGGGGCCGGGACAGCGCCCTCCCGCTCGATCAATTCGGCAAATTCTTCGGGATCGCATTTGAATATGAGCCGCTGAGGAATACTGCCCAGACTTACCATGGCAAATATCTTGCCGCGGACTTTGAAACACAGTTCGTCTTCCCATTGCAGGCTCTCAGTCGCATGAGGAAGCGAGAGGCACAGAGTTCTGAGAGCATCGAAATTCATTTGGTACAGTTGTTGGCAGTTCCCAGACGCAGGTCTTACACCTGCTCTCGCGCCTCGCCCAAGGTGATATTTAAGTCTATTTTCCGCTTACCACGATAGATGGTCACGCGTACCGTGTCCCCGGCGCGGTGATTGGTCATAATTTGCTCGAGTTGTTGCTGGTCCTGGACCTCCTGGTTGTCGACTGCGACGATCAGGTCTCCACCGATCATGATTGCTGTATTGCCTAGATATGCGCGCTCGGTGCCGCCGCGTAAGCCCGCGCGCTCGGCCGAACTGCCGGGCACCACCCGCACGACCAGCAAGCCGTAATCTGAAGCCAGCCCAAGCTCATCGGCAATATCGGGACTAATCGGAATCGTCACTACGCCCAGCACGGGCCGCCGCACCCGGCCTATGGTGAGCAAATCATTCAGAACGGCCTTAGCGGTATTAATAGGAATTGCAAATCCGATGCCAGCGTTTTGGCCAACGCTCGATGCTATCATGGTGTTAATGCCGATCACTTCGCCACGTGAATTCAGGAGCGGTCCACCAGAGTTTCCGGGATTAATGGCAGCATCGGTCTGAATTGCCTCATTAATGTTGATGCCATTCGGTTCCTGCACTGAGCGGATGGAACTCACAATTCCGCTGGTCAGGGTTCCTGCTAGACCGAATGGATTTCCAATGGCATAGACCTTCTGTCCGACTTGCAGGTTTTTTGAATCTCCCAGAACCATTGGATTCAAATCAGGCGCCTTGATCTGAACCACGGCTAGATCGTGTGAGCGGTCCATGCCAACAACGGTGGCCCGGTATTTCTTACGGTTGTGAAGCGTGACCTCCACTTGCCCACGGCTAGAAACTGCGTCGGCGATCACGTGGTAATTGGTCAATACATGGCCGGCTTTATCGATGATGAAGCCCGAACCCTGACCCTCCTGCGGGACGAGTCCATAGAAAAAATCGAATGCCACAGCTTTCGAGGTAACGTTCACCACCGAGCCGATGTTCTTGTGATAAACGGAGATGTTATTCTGCTCGTCCGAGTCAAGAGCATCATTGCTGGCAGCTTCCGTGATTTCGACCCTGGCCCCGGGCGAGTTTACAGTTCGAAAACCGCCGGAGCGATAGGTGGTGAAGTAAAAGAAGCCCCCTACCAGAAGCACCGCAATCGCGAATGGACGAAACAGCTTCATGGTATGTAGAACCCTGCCTTCATGTGAAAGTGACGGAATTCCGAAGCCATATTTTACTTTGTGTTTTCAGGTACGAGATCGAGCGGAGACTGCTCCTAAGTATAAATGCGCAGAGGTTTGACAATTCCATGTGCTCTCATTAGGTTACTACTTCCGGCGCACACGTTTTTCGACATTGCCTAAGCGGAACACCACGTTTGCTTTGCTGCTGCTCACGCTGGCAGCATTGGCTATTCATGGATACCATCCCTATGCGGAAGACGCGGAAATCTACTTGCCGGGTGTCAAAAAGCTTCTTAATCCCGCGCTCTACCCAGCGGGAACTGAATTTTTCCAGTCGCACGCCAGCCTGACGCTCTTCCCGAATCTGATCACAGCATCGGTGCGCATCGGTCATATTCCATTCGATTACTCGATATTCATTTGGTACCTGGCATCGATTTTTCTTTTGCTCCTGGCTTGTTGGGAATTCGGCGGAATCTGCTTTGGGTCGACGAGAGCACGTTGGGGCCCGGTTGCGCTGATCGCTTCTCTGCTTACGCTGCCGGTAGCAGGCACGGCTCTGTACCTGATGGATCAGTATCTGAATCCCAGAAACCTGGCTGCATTTGCTGCCGTGTTTGCGGTGAACCGTGTGCTGCAGAAAAAATTTGCTCGCGCAGTCTTGTGGATTATTTTCGCCGCCGCGGTTCACCCCCTGATGGCATCATTCGCAATCGCATTCTGCGCAGTGCTGGTTTTGATGGATGCCTTTCATGACAAAGTACGAAAACCTGCGATTGCTGTGGCCGCAGTGCTTCCGTTCGCAAACTTCTTCGCGCCGCCGTCACCTGCATATCACCAAGCCATGCAATTTCATATCTCACACTTCCTGCTGCAATGGCAGTGGTACGAGTGGCTGGGACTAATCGCGCCGCTCCCGATTCTGATCTGGTTCGGCCGCGTCGCTCGCTCCCGAAATCTGAAGAATCTCGAGCGCGTGTGCTATGCCGCTGTCGTCTATGAGTTGGTTTACTTTGTCGTCGCGCTCATCATTGCTATTCCGGAGCGGTTCGAGGCATTAGCGCGATTGCAGCCCCTCCGCAGTCTGCACCTGTTGTATTTGTTCATGCTGATGGCGATCGGCGGGTTCATCGCCGAATACTTTTTGCAAGGCCGAGTTTGGCGCTGGCTGGTATTGTTTGCGCCGATTTGTGTCGGAATGTTCGTTGCGCAGCGCGAGATGTTTCCCTCGACGGCGCACATCGAGTGGCCTTGGGCCGCACCGGAAAACCAATGGGAGGAAGCGTTTCTCTGGATTCGCCAGAACACGCCAATTAATGCGCGATTTGCGATCGATCCGTTTTACATGGAAGTTCCGCGCGAGGACAGGATCGGATTCCGTGCAATGACAGAACGCAGCCGCCTGGCTGACGCAAATAAAGACAGCGGCGCTGTCGCTATGTTCCCGCCGCTGGCCGAGGAATGGTGGGAGCAGTTTCAGGCACAAAAAGACTGGCAGCATTTCACGAAGGCGGACCTGCTGCGATTGCGGGAAAAATACGGGGTGAGCTGGACTTTATTGCAGGAATCGGAGACTCTGGGATTCTCCTGCCCTTACGAAAATTCCGCTGTGGCAGTTTGCCAAATAGTTCCTTGATGTCTTTGAAGCCTGCTGTTTAGGAACCCGCGCCAGCCTGAACAGCTCCCCGCGCGTAATAATCCGCCGTGCCCGGTTCCAGCTTTCGTCCTCCCGAACTGAAGATCGAGAATTTGGCCAGCCCCCACTTTTGCAGTGCGAACTGCAAGGTGGTCGCGAGCACGCCAAGGCCATACTTTACGCTGCGCCGAATGGTTATCGAATACGAAATCGTCAGAATTTTCGAGCAGGGGCAGCGTGGTGAGAACTTCGCGGGTGAAGGCACGATATCCGGTGTGATATTCCGAAACCTTAATTCCCAGGAACAGATTTTCAAATGCAGTCAGAAAGCGATTGAAGACGTATTTGTAGAGCGGCATTCCGCCACGCAGGGCCTGTCCACCGATAATTCTCGACCCGAGAACTACATCGTAAATTCCGTATGCGACCATGCTGGCCATAGCAGTCACGAGTAGAGGTGTGTACTGGTAGTCCGGGTGCACCATAATGATGACGTCAGCGTCTTCGGCGAGAGCTTCGCGGTAGCAGGTCTGTTGATTGCGGCCATAACCATAGTTGCGGTCGTGCACAAAGTGCACCAGGCCGAGCTCGCGCGCAACTTCCACGGTCCGGTCCGCGCTGAAATCGTCGACTAGGATGCGGGCATCCACGATGTCCGGCAACTCTTGCACGGTCACGGGAAGCGTCTTCTCGGCGTTGTATGCAGGCATTACTACAGCTATACGTTTTCCATTCAGCATCGTTGATTAAAACTCGCGAGTAAGTGCCGGATTTGCTCCGGAGCACTGGGTTACACTCATCATAAATCATGGCCTCAAGCGTTTCCGCGCCCAAAAGGGTCCCGGTAGCCACCAACGGCATCATACTGATTCACATCGACTTCCTGGTTACCGGGATCGTAATGACCTTCATCGGGCCGATGCTGCCAATTCTGTCTGCGCGCTGGTCACTTAGCGATGCCCGATCCGGCTACCTGATTTTCTTTCAGTTCTTCAGCTCGATGTTCGGAATGTTGGTTTCTGGACACATGGTGCAACGCCGAGGCTACCGCTTCACGCTGATTATCGGCGCAGTGCTGATGGCCTCCGGCATGGCACTGCTCGCCTCAGGCCCGTGGCTCTTGGGGATCCTAGCCGTGTGTACTCTCGGCGTTGGGTATGGAATCACCACACCAGCAGGCAATCTGAGAACGGCGGAGATCAACCCGGAAAGGAGCGCGTCGGCCCTTAATGTCATCAATGCGGTCTGGGGAGTCGGCGCAATGAGTTCGCCGTTCCTGGTCGCGGTTTCCCAGCGGCACCATCCCGCATATTTTTTGTACGGAACGGCAGGGGCTTTGCTCGTTTTGGTGGTCACTCTCCTGCTGACCCGCTTTGTCCCGGATACGCACGCGCATCTTCAGACTCAGCCAGGCGACAAGAGTTTCTGGAAGGACAACTTTTTGCCGGTGATCTGTCTGCTGTTCTTCATCTATGTGGGCACGGAAACTTCTTTCGGCGCGTGGATTGCGACCTATGCCCTGCGCGTGGACCCGAAGGCACATGCATTGGCAATCATGACGGCTTCGTTTTATTGGGGCGCAGTGCTAGCGGGGCGGGCGCTCGCCCCAGCCGTTTTGAAATTCCTTTCGGCAATTGCAATTGCGCGAGCTGGTTTAACTTTTGCCATGCTGGGTGGATTGGCGCTCGTCGGCGCACATGATATCAAGCTGATTGTTGTGGGGGCGGTACTCGCAGGTCTGGGGTTGGCCTCGATATTCCCGATCAGTGTTTCGCTGCTTCCGGGATGGTTCGGCGGCTCAGCCCGGCGTGCCAGTGGCGCAATTTTCGCGAGCGGAAACATCGGAGGCGCCGTCGTGCCTTGGTTCGTAGGTGAGGTCTCAACGCACGCTGCCGGGCTGCGTACGGCATTCATCGTGCCCTTGCTTGGAGCGACCGTGATGTTGGCTTTTTACCTCAGTAAACACGCGCCCGCTATCCGTCAGCACAACGCGGAAACCAATAATTTGTTGTTAGACTAGTAACATCAACATGCCCCGGACACTCTTCGACAAACTGTGGGATGAACACGTCGTGACCGCGCCGTGCGGCCAGCTTCCGCTGTTGTATGTGGACTTGCACCTGGTTCACGAGGTCACCTCCCCACAGGCTTTTGACGGATTGCGCGCTTCCGGGCGTAAAGTCCGAGAACCGTTACGAACTATTGCTACCGTCGACCACAATATCCCCACTGAACCGCGCGGCACTCCGATAACTGACGAGATCGCGAGGCGCCAAATCGAAGCCCTGCAGCAGAACTGCCGCGATTTCGGTGTCCGCCTCTTTGATATGGATTCACCCGACCAGGGCATCGTGCACGTGATCGGTCCTGAGCTGGGTTACACGCAGCCGGGGATGACGATTGTGTGCGGCGACAGCCATACCAGCACTCACGGCGCGTTCGGCGCGCTGGCTTTTGGCATTGGTACGTCTGAGGTCGAGCACGTGCTGGCGACGCAGTGTCTCCCGCAGCGTAAGCCGAAGACAATGCTTATTCAGGTCAAAGGCAAGCTGGCGGAAGGTGTGACCGCCAAAGACCTTGTTCTCGGCATTCTGGGCAAGATTGGTACTGATGGCGCGACCGGCCACGTGATCGAATATGCGGGCGAAGCTATCCGCGCGCTTTCAATGGAAGGCCGGATGACGATCTGCAACATGAGTATTGAGGCCGGTGCGCGCGCGGGAATGATTGTTCCAGATGAGACTACGTTTGCATATATCAAGGGCCGGCGCTTCGCGCCTAGTGGTAAAGAATGGGACGTCGCAGTGGCACGATGGCGGCAACTGAGCTCTGATCCCGGTTCGAAGTACGATACAGTTCTCGAAATCGACGCGTCCGAGTTGGCGCCCTTTGTAACCTGGGGAACAAACCCTGGGATGGTGGTCCCAATCACCGGCCGTGTGCCTGATCTTCCGGCAAATGGCACCGAGCGGCCAAATGCCCAGCGCATGCTCGAATACATGGGCCTTGAGCCGGGCACGCCAATGGAGCGGATTCAGATCGATCGCGTATTCATAGGCTCCTGCACCAATTCACGCCTCGAAGATTTGCGCGCTGCAGCCCGGGTTGCGAAAGGCCATAAGGTTGCGAATGGCGTTCGCGCCATGGTGGTTCCGGGATCGCAGAAAGTGAAGCAGGAGGCCGAGCAAGAGGGCCTGCACAAAATCTTCCAGGAGGCCGGATTCGAATGGCGCGAGTCAGGTTGCTCGATGTGCCTCGGCATGAACCCGGACATCCTGAATCCCGGCGAGCGTTGTGCTTCGACCAGCAATCGAAATTTCGAAGGACGTCAGGGCCGCGGCGGGCGCACGCACTTGCTGAGCCCGATGATGGCAGCGGCGGCAGCGATCGAAGGCCACTTCACCGACATTCGTAATTGGACGTTTCACGGGAATTGACGATAGAAGTTTCTCTGTGGCATTTCTCTGTGTACCTCGGTGCCCCTGTAGTTAAATTTTTAAAAGCATTAACCATAGAGGACACGGAGTTTCACACGAAGACACAGAGAGGATTCGCAAAAGAATTATGCAGCCCTTTCGTAAACATAAAGGCAAGGTCGCGCCGCTCTACCGTGCGAACATCGACACGGATCAGATTATCCCCAAGCAGTTTTTGAAGAGAATCGAGAAGACCGGCTTCGGCGAATTTCTTTTTAATGATTGGCGCCGCTCGGCACAGGGCAAGCTCGATCCGGCGTTTCCGCTCAACCAGCCGCAATATTCTGGTGCCAGCATTCTGGTCACGGCAAAGAATTTTGGTTGCGGCTCGTCACGCGAGCATGCGGTATGGGCGCTCGCCGATTTCGGCTTCCGGGCTGTAATTGCGCCGTCATTCGCAGATATCTTCGCGAACAACTGTGTGAAGAACGGCGTACTCACAGTTGTTCTAAAGGAAAACGATGTTGAAGAGATCGCGCGCCGGGCGGCCGAAATTCCTGACTATCAGCTGACCGTCGATCTCGAAGACCGCACGGTAAAAGACGATAAACGCTTGGCTGCAAGTTTTCAGATTGACGATTTCACCCGCCACTGTTTGCTCGAAGGTCTGGACGATATCGGGCTTACGCTTCAGCATCAGGCTGAAATTTCCGCTTATGAATCCAGGCATCCGGTTCCGGCCGCCTGGAAATCATAAAGGCGCGCCGCGCAGCCGCGGACCTATGCATCGCCTTTCAATCAAAACGCGCAACAAGCGAGAGGTCCTCGATATTACCGATCTGGTTGAAGACCAGCTCGGCAAAAATGGATCGGCTTCTGGCGTTTGCCACCTGCTGGTTCTTCACACCACCGCAGCCTTGACTACCGCTGATCTCGATCCCGGTACTGACCTCGACATGCTGGATGCATTCGAAGCCATGATTCCCAAGCTGCGCTACAGGCATCCGCACAATCCGGCGCACGTGCCGGATCACATACTTTCAGCTCTGATCGGCACGTCGCTGTCGCTTCCTTTTGAGAAACGGAAGCTGCTGCTCGGCACCTGGCAGCGTGTCGTGCTGGTGGAACTTGCTGGTCCGCGCGAACGCGAACTGGCGCTCAGCATCTCAGCCGAACAGAGTTAGTTGTGGGAGAAGCTTCGTAATGGATTGCGATATTTCCTGATGGCTCTGTTGCTGCTTGTGGTGGCGCTGGTCTCCGCGTTGACTACGATGCGGCTGGCCATACATGTTCGCGAAGTGAGAGTGCCCGACTTGCGGAATAAAACTCCTGCCGAGGCGAAGCGTGTCGCGGAAGAAAATGATATATCCGCTCAGGTCGATAGTAATTACTACAGCGCAATGGTGCCCGAAGGACGGGTGCTGTCGCAAAGTCCCGTCGCAGGCACGTTGGTCCGACGTGGATGGGAGGTTCGGCTGGCCCTGAGCCTCGGCCCGCAGCGGGTAACCATTCCGCAGGTTGTTGGTCAGAGTGATCGTGCAGCGGCCATCAGCATTGCGGAGCGCGGACTGCAACTCGGGGCTACCGATAACATCGTGCTGCCGGGGACTGAAGCCGGGCAGGTTATAGCTCAGGATCCTCCAGCGAATGCGACCGACGTTTCAGCGCCAAAGATCAGCTTGCTCGTCGCACACGCTGCTTCGCCCCAGGCGTTCGTGATGCCCAGCTTTATCGGCCAGCCATTGGGAAGCGTGACTACGACACTGCAAAATGCAGGATTCGCAGTTGGGAAAGTAACCATAGCGCCGCAGCCCGCCATCGTGCCGTCCGGAAACACCACGTCTCAACCCGCAAGCCCCGCAATTCCGGCGACCCCGATCCAACCTGCTGCTTCGCCGGCGTCCATCGTGGTTTCTCAAGAGCCGGCGCCAGGACAAAAGGTGCTCGCGGGGGCGGCTATAAATTTCGTCGTGAAGTGAAGCATTAATTCCGTTCCAGGATGGCGGCGAAAAAACCGTCAGTGGGATGAACGCCGGGAATAGTGCGAAGGTAGGGACCATCTAACAAGGAATCAAAATTATCGCTGAGTTCGCGGTTCTCTTTCAGGCGCTGCAATTCATCACGACATTCAACGACGCGGAATCGCGGATTCGCGGCGAGCACTTTTTCGACCACGGCCTCATTCTCTTCTGGCTCCAGGGAGCAGGTGGAGTAAATTACTCGACCGTGGACTGCAACCTGACTCATCGCTGCTGAAAGAATTTCCGCCTGATAGACCGACAATCGAGAAATGTCCTCGGGCTTGAACCGCCACTTAATTTCGGGATTTCGCGCGAGTGTGCCGGTTCCTGAACAAGGAGCGTCCATCAGAACGCGATCGAATGTTGTATTGAGTGGAAGATGTCGAGCATCAGCGGCGATGACGCGAACGTTATCATTCGGAACAAGTTTCTTCAGCAACGCCGCACGAGGAGGGTGAAGTTCCATTGCGACAACTATCGAGTCAGAATTTTGTTCGGCCATGATTCGCGTCTTGCCGCCGGGCGCCGCACAGCAATCCAGAACAGTGTTTCCCTTGCCGACCAACAACGCGATCATTTGTGAAGCTTCGTCCTGAATGATCAGCCGCCGCTCGCGGAAAGCTCTGGTGCGAGCGATGTTGCCTTCGACGACAAACGCCTTTGCGAGGAACGATCCGGGTTGCAAATGGATGCCTTCACGCTCTAATTCTTCGATGAGAGCCGGATTGTCAATCCGAATAGTCGTCTTCGGCGCGGCCTGATCGTAGGCACAAATTTGTTTGGCTATATCGAGACCGTAAATTTGTGTCCAGCGCTCGACTAGCCATTCCGGATGTGCGTTGTCATTCAGGTCGCGCGCCCCTCGCTTGATCTTTCGGAGCACCGCGTTGACCATTCCGGCGGCAGAACGTTTGCGCGCCTGTTTAACCAACTCGACGCTCTCGTTAACGGCTGCGTGGGTTGGAATGCGATCAAGAAACAAAAGCTGATAAGCGCCGAGCCGCAACGCGGTCAGCACCTCCAGGTCAAACTTGGCGAGAGATTGAGACGAATGCTCCGCGATGTGCTTATCGAGTACGCTCCGCCAGCGCAATACTCCCATCACCAGTTCGGTTAGTAACCCGTGATCAGCCGGGGAAAGCTTTGCGAAGCGTGAAGAATGCAGCAGCTCGGAGGCGTAGGCGTCGGTCGTCTGAATACGCAGCAGGATTTCAAAAGCCGCGGCACGGGAAGGGGAAATGGACATCTAGCTGTATTTTAGAAGGCGGCGCGATTGGGGAGCGGCATTCAAGGCTAGACCACAAAGAGTCAAAAACCCCACCCTGTCGCAAAGAACGCGACAAGGATGGGGCACCCGAGTAAATTTCTATTCTCCGAGTCTCTCCCCATTCCGCGGCCGGTATCCATGAATAAAATCCCGCGCTGGGATTCGCTTCTTTCCTTCAGGCTGGAGCTCCAGCAACTCCAGCGCGGTCGAGTCTCCGCAGCCGACAAAAAGGTGACCTTCTTTAACCAGAACCTGCGTCTGAGGAACGTTCTCCTCACTCGGCTTCGCGGCCGTAATCCCCAACGCCTTCCCGCGAAAGCTGGTGAACGCACCCGGCCAGGGCTGAAAGCCACGAAGCCGATTGTAAATTTCCAGCGCACTGCGGCTGAAGTCTATCCGCCCGTCTTCTTTTTTCAGTATTGGCGCTAGCGTTGCCTCATTATTTTTTTGCTGCTGCGGGCTTATGGTGCCTTCGGCTAGGCCTCGCAATGTCTCAACCATCAGCTCCGCGCCAATTGCCGCCAGCCGCGGCGATAGAGTTTCTGCCGTGTCCTCATTAAGAATCGCCAGCTGCTGCTGCAGCAGGATATCGCCGGTATCGAGACCCTCGTCGATGCGCATCGTAGTCACGCCGGTGAGAGCTTCTCCATTGGCGATTGCCCACTGGATCGGCGCAGCTCCTCGAAATTTCGGGAGCAACGACGCATGCAGATTGATGTTGCCGTGCTTTGGGAGCTGAAGCATCCAGTTCGGAATGATTCGCCCATAACCCACTACGATGATCGCCGCTGGCGCAACCTGCTCTAATTTGAATCGCAGCTCTTCGTTGTGTTTGATCTTCTCGGGCTGGTAAACCGGTAAGCCTAGCCGCAGAGCGACTTGCTTTACAGGGGAGGCGACTAGTCCCAGACCTCGGCCTTTTGGACGGTCTGGCTGCGTGAGCACCAGGCGCAGGTTGAATCCTGCCTCGGCCAGCTTCTCAAGAGTTGGAACCGCAAATTGCGGTGTGCCGCAAAAAACCAGATTTTTGGATTGCACCATGCTGATCGAAAGTTCAAATGAGCATTGAACCGGAGCAATCCATTACACAGTCCGGAATAAGGATAGGCAAGACCCTCAGTTAGACGTGATTGCTGAACGAAGGCTCCCAGGTTTCCTCGGATGGCAACTCCATGCTGATCTCCACGCGATTGCGGCCATTCCGTTTGGCTTGATACATGGCAGCATCGGCGACCGCGACCAGGAACTCAGGATCGCTATCCGCAGTTCCGAGTGTGAGCCCTACGCTGACGATGACCAGAAACTCCTCGCCCCCGTAGCGTCCGATCAAATCGTAAGGCCGTAGCATTGAAGAGATACGCTGCACCACAGTCAAAAGCGCGGCATCTCCAGCCCCGTGACCGTAGCGGTCATTGATGCGTTTGAAGTGGTCCACATCCGCCAGCATCACTCCCAAGCTCTGGTTTTCGCGGCGGCAGCGGGCCAGTTCTCGCCGCAACACATCACGAATGGCACGACGGTTCAGTACGCCGGTGAGTGAGTCATGCTCAGCGTGAAATCGCAAAGATTCCTGCGCTTGCAGCAGCTCGAATTTTGCCTTTTGAATTGCCGTCAACATCGCGTTCACCGTGCTGGCGAGCGCGCTCAGTTCATCTTTCCCGTGCGAGTCCAATCGCAGTGATAGATCCCCGCTGACTGTGACCTGCTTGATCTTATGGTTCAAAGACTCCACTCGGGACAAAAGGCTCTCTTCCAGCACGATCAGGAGCACGGCGCTGTGCACTGCGCCCGCGAGCATCAGCAATAACAGCAGATAACGAGTCACCTTTTGACCTTCGGTAAACAAGTCAGAAGGTATGCGCGCCACCAGAAGCCGCTTGGGCGTATTGGAAAGATCTTTTAGTTGAAGATATGCCAGCATGGTGGAATCGCTCTCCGGGGAAACCAGGCTGCTCCCGTCGCTCCAAAGCGTTTGCCGGTTGGGCAAGGGTGCGTTGTCGATCGGCTCCAGCCACAGGGGCAAGCTCATGGAGTGTCCCATAGTGGAAAGCAGGCTCTCGCTCAGCCCTTTGCCCATTACCAGTGTTCCTCGCGGAGTGCCGTCGCCACGGCTGGTCAGAATGGGTTCGTAAGCGAGCATGAACAGCCGCCCATTGATCTCAAGCAGCCCACTGAGTGGTGCCTTATGCGCCTGTGCCGGACTGGACACATAGGCAGCCGCAATCGCAGACAGGTTGCCCTTACCAACCGGCCAGTTTCCGACTTCTTTGCTTAAAATGATTCGGCCGGAGCGGTCGAGCAGCAAAAAGAGATTTATGTGAATGATATTGAAAGTGTCGTCAGTCAATTCAGTGCGCACGTAACTTCGACAGCGTCGGGACATAAATTCATAGGTCCGGTCCCATTGGGCATAATCTCGCGCTACCGTGGCAAGCTGAGTCTGTTCATTTTCCAAATGATTTTGAATGCGGCGGACGCTGCCATACGCGTAATTGCGCTCCAATCGCGAGAATCCATTCAGTAAAGCGAAGCGCGAGACAAAATAGACCACCGCGAGAAATGCGCCCAAGGCGAGCGCGGAATACAACAAGATTCTCTTGCGAATCGTCATATTGAAACGCGGCGAATGCATTGCGTAGTTGATCCCGAAGTTTGCGGGGTTACGCGTCCGATCCGATTGTCCGTAAAACTGGAACTACGCGGTTCCACAAGGGCTTACGCGTCCGATCCGATTGTCCGTAAAACTGGAACTACGCGGTTCCACAAGGGCTTACGCGTCCTTCAAGCTTTATCGGCACAATCGCTTTTACGATAGCATTCGGAAACTGGATTGCCGGAGATGACGGGGGCTTATAAGCGCACTTTGGTAACCATCAAGGCGTAACCGCCGCAAGATGGGATGGCTGGCTTAGGTCTTGTTTTTCTTTCTCCGGAGCGATGCCACGATCGCCTTGGGCAGGTACTCCAACAGTTTCCCTGGATGCTTCATGCGGGCCACCTGGGCGGACCATAAAACCGGATGTACCAACGGAAGCGGGCGCACCGCCGCGCCGAATGAATGGTCGCAACCAGCACGAGCGAAAATCATGGAATTCTGGGCGTAATGCCAGGCCACGCGCGGGTTGCTCCAGATTCGCGGCCGCAGGTAGTCGTAACATTCGTAACTCTGTTCATGAAACAGGTCCGCCCAATATGCTGGCCATTGCTCATTAACGTGTCGCCGGCCACCTTGCCCGGGTATCGCTGCCGAGAATACAACTACGTCCGCGGCCGCGCAGAGATTTTGTACGAAGATCTCAGCGGCTGATGCTGGCAGATGTTCGGCCACTTCAAGTGACAGTGCAAGATCGAATCGTCGATCAAGTTTTAAGGGCGTTGCCAGATCATGTGCGATGAATTTTGTCGCCGGTATCCCCAGTTGCTGCGTGACCCATGGTCCGTCGACGCCAAGAATCTCGAATACACCGAGTTCGCTCGCTATTGAAAGCCAATGGCCGGTCCCGCATCCGATATCAACCACACTCCGCGATTTCAGGATGTTCAAGACGAGTGGCAGGACTTCGCGCGCTGATTCCTGTGCAGACGCCAGCTCACGATAAAATTTCGAGTTGTAAAAGCGCCCTGGATGCTCGGAAGCCATTTGAAATTGTCCGCCGCTCATTCGCGAAATAAAATCAGCGGCGAATTATAAACGCTGTCTCATGAGCGCATTTGCCTCCGCGTTCCCGCGTCTCTACAATAGCTGTTTACCTCGCAATTTATGATTCATTTTCCAGTTCCTGAAGCTCTCACCTTCGATGACGTTTTACTGCTTCCTGCGCGCTCTGATGTGATTCCAGCGGAAGCGAATACTCAGACGCAGATCACCCGCAATATTCGCCTGAACATCCCCGTCCTGAGCGCCGCCATGGACACGGTAACTGAATCTCACATGGCAATTGCACTGGCACAG
>QHZX01000386.1 GCA_003224835.1 Acidobacteriota bacterium
TATCGGTATTACGTAGAGCAACTCAGCGGAAAGACGCAGATCTCGAAGACCGACGCAGGAATCATTCAGGATTCGCTGCAGGGTGTGACTGACGTTCAGGAATTTATGGAACGCACCTCACATGTGCTCTCCTTGATCTCGCGCAATGTGGGGGTAGCGGTGGCGGCGAGCGGTCCGAAGAACGCGCTGGAGCATGTGTATTTCTCACGCTTGGGCGATCAAAAGGTGCTGGCGGTTGTGGTCACGAAGTCCGGACTGGTTCGAGACCGGCTGATGCGGCTGGATTTGCCGCAGGGAGACCTGGACGCTGCGGCGCGCTATATAAATGATAATTTCCGCGGATGGACTTTGGAGAAAGTTCGTCAGGAGATTGCCCACCGGCTGGAGAAAGAGCGCAGCGAATATGACCGGCTGATGACATCGGTAGAGCAGCTTTATAAACAAGGCGTGCTCTCCGGCGATGACTCGGCGCAGGTCGTATTCATTGAAGGGACGGCCAACCTGGTGGCGGGAGAGCAGGATCGAAAGCGATTGCAGGAGTTGCTACAGGCACTCGACGAAAAGCAGAAGCTGGTTGAGCTACTTGGGGCGTATCTCGATGCAAAGCAGGAAGCAGTGCGGGTTGTGATTGGGCTGGACGAAGCCACGCCGTCGATGCGTAATCTGGTTCTTATAGGCACTCCGGCTAGAGTCGGAGGCGAAGTGATGGGATCGCTGGCGGTGCTTGGTCCCACGAGGATGGACTATCAAAACACAATCACCGCAGTGTCGTACATTGCAAGATTGTTCGACAAAATTCTTAACGAGTCCGAGTAACAAGTTATGGCAAGAAACGGAAAAACCGAAGTTGAAGATGGGAATCTCGATATTGAGCATGAGTTGCCGGCAGGGGAAGACACCGGAACACCGGTGCAGCCTAGTTCCGACGGCGGTTCAGAAGTGGAAAAACTCCGCGCGGAACGTGATTCCCTGCTGGACCGCTTGGCGCGCTCGCAAGCCGAGTTCGATAATGCCCGCAAGCGTGCGGCAAAAGAACAGCAGGATTTTCGCGACTACGCTCTGGTGGATACCATTAGAGCCATAATTCCTGTGCTCGACAGTTTCGATCGCGCACTGCAGAGTTCACCGGAGAAGTCGGAGTTTCACTCCGGGGTGGAACTCATCCATAAGCAATTAGTGGATGCGCTGTCGAAGCTCGGAGTAAAACCGATTTCGGCCAAAGGTGAACAATTCGATCCTCGTTATCACGAAGCGATAGAAATGGTCGATACCGAAGACACGGATGATCACCAGGTTTTGGAAGAGTTGCAGCGCGGGTACAAATTGAAAGACCGGCTGCTGCGTCCAGCCATGGTGAAGGTGGCGCGAAATTCGCGACGCTGAATAAATTCAGGTTTCAGAGTTTCAAGGTTTCAAAAGTTTCGGGGTGAGAGACGGACACTTCGGTCGCCATACTTAAAGTGTCAAAACCTGGAAAACCTTCCGAAAGAATTAAAACTTGAGCCGACGAAGGCGCTGAAGAGAGAACTTTGCCAAGCGTAAAACGAGATTATTACGAAGTACTGGGTGTGCAGCGTGGGGCGACTGAGCAGGAGATAAAGAGCGCCTATCGCAAGCTTGCGCTGCAATACCATCCCGACCGGAACCCCAACAATCCTGACGCGGAAGAGAAATTCAAAGAGTGCAGCGAGGCGTATGCAATACTCGCCGACTCTGAGAAGCGCGAATTGTATAACCGCTTCGGCCATGCCGGCGTGGGCTCGACCGCAGCCGGCGGCGGATTTGACGCATCAGTCTTCCACGATTTCAGCGACATCTTTGGAGAGTTTTTTGGATTCGGCGATCTCTTTGGCGGCGATCGTTCAGGGCGACGAACGCGTGCGCAGCGCGGAGCTGATCTGCGGGAAGACATTACCATCGAATTCGAAGAAGCAGCCTTCGGGACAGAAAAGAAAATCACTTACCGCAAGCATGAACTTTGCGAGAAGTGTAACGGATCGGGAAGCGCGCACGGCAAAGCCCCTGCCGCCTGTCGTGGCTGTGGCGGCCGCGGGCAGGTCAGATATCAGCAGGGATTCTTCAGCATTGCGCGTACTTGTCCCACATGCCACGGAGCGGGCAGTGTGATCAACGATCCTTGTGCGAGCTGCCGGGGTGAAGGGCGCGTGATCCAGCAGAAGACGATTGATGCAAAGTTTCCGGCCGGAGTGGAAGACGGAACTCGCATTCGTTTTACTGGAGTTGGTGAAGCCGGCGTCCATAGCGGACCTCCGGGAGATTTGTACCTGGTGCTTCGGGTCAAGCCGCACGCGTTTTTCGAGCGCCAGGGCAACGATATCTATTGCGTAGTTCCCATTTCTTTTACTCAGGCGGCAGTCGGAACGGAGATTCAGGTTCCCACACTCGAAGGCGAGCAAACGCTGAAGATTCCTGAAGGCACTCAATCGGGAACCATTCTGAAGCTTCGCGGCAAAGGAGTTCCTGTTCTGAACGGACATGGAAAAGGGAATTTGTTTGTTGAGATCCGCGTGCACACGCCGACAAAACTGACTAAGCGACAGCGCGAACTGCTGCAGGAGCTGCAAGGAATAAGCCAGGTGGAGAACAAGCCGCAGCGCAGTTCCATCCTCGACAAAATGAAAGACATGTTCACGCAAGCCTAGCTGCGTTCCCAATCCATTTACAATCTGTGTTCGCTTGTGGCGCTGATGCTGCGCGAGATTTCTTGGGAACCGCCTAATGGAAATTCAGGAGAACATCGAGCTTGCGCCGCTAACTACTCTGCGCATCGGCGGCCGGGCTCGATATTTTTTGCGGGCCAACACTGTCGAGGACGTGCAAGCCGGTGCCGGGCTTCGGCGATCCCAATGCCCGCGTTGTGGTTGTTGCGCTCGCTCCCGGAGCACACGGATCCAAACGCTCATCAGCGGGAGACGGTGCACTTCATTGCCGGCGCTGGTGAAGACTGGGACGCGTTCGTCGCGTTTTGCGTTTCCCGCAACTTCGCTGGAATTGAGTGCCTCAGTGGAATTCCGGGTAGCGTGGGTGCAACTCCGGTGCAAAACGTCGGAGCTTATGGCCAGGAAGTTTCGCAGACGATTATTTCGGCGCTGGTTTTTGATCTCGTCAGCAAAGAAGTACGTGAGATGGACGGGGCAGAGTGCGAATTCGGATATCGCAGCAGCGTCTTCAACACCAGAGAACGCGGACGGTACATTATTTTGCGCGTTACGTATGGACTTCATCACGATGGGGATCCCAGCTTGCGCTATGCCGATTTGCAAAACTATTTTGCTGGAAAGAAAACTCCCGCGCTTTCCGATGTCCGCGACGCAGTTCTGACAATTCGCGCCAGCAAAGGGATGCTGATCACGCCGGGCGACCCGGAAAGCCAGAGTGCCGGATCGTTCTTCAAGAACCCTGTGCTTACGACGGTGCAATTTGATGAGCTGGCGCGACGTGCCCGGGAGCGAAATTTGCAGGTGCCGAGCTATCCGGCTTTGATGCAACAGAAAAAAATCTCGGCGGCATGGCTGGTGGAGAATTCCGGCTTCGCGAAAGGCTATGTAAAAGGACGGGCGGGAATTTCCAGTAAGCATGCGCTTGCACTGGTAAATTGTGGCGGTGCCAGCGCGAGTGATATTTTGGCCTTGAAGGACGAAATTCAGCAGCGGGTTGAACAACTGTGGGGCATCAAACTCGAACCGGAACCGGTTTTGGTGGGATTCTGAGACAAGGGCGGCTCTGCCCCGGATGCTGGTCGATATTCCCCTCGATGATGAGGATCCGGAAAGGCGAGAACCGCCAATTCACTGATCGGCAATTCTTGCCGCTTCTTTAAAAATCTCAAGGAACATGGCGCGGGTGAGCTTGCCAGTTTGCGTGTTCTGGTTGGATGGATGATAGGAAGCCAGCAACGTGCGACCATCCGGCAACTTGTATTTTGCTCCATGCTGAAACAGATATTCAGCTTTGCGATTAATCACGCCGCATCGCTTTAAATAGTTCAGGTAAGCGTTGAAGCCAATCCTTCCCAGCGCAACGACAACCTTCACTTTTTTGAGTCCGTGCAGTTCGCGGTCCAGATAAGCCGAGCAGTTCGCCAGTTCCTGCGGTAAGGGCTTATTTTCCGGCGGAGCACAACGGGCCGCGGCGGTGATGTACACGTCTTTCAGCACAAGACCGTCGTCGCGTTTGGTGGCAGTCGGCTGGTTAGCGAAGCCGGTTTCGTACAACACCGGATACATGAAGTTTCCGGAAGAGTCTCCGGTGAATGGGCGGCCAGTGCGATTGGATCCGTGTGCTCCGGGAGCGAGCGCAACAACCACAACGCGGGCATTGGGATCGCCGAAGCCCGGCACCGGCTTGCCCCAGTATTCCCAATCCTTGTAGGCGCGCCTTTTCTCACGCGCGATCTGCTCGCGATACACGACCAGCCTGGGACACTGAACGCAAGCAACAACTTCAGAATTTAGGACAGTGAGCCAATTGGATGCAGACATTTAAGGCATTCACGAAATTAATTTGGTGCCTAATCTTTATCGGGCATGGCGAAATATCCGCTGCGGGCCTGAATTTTGTAGCCATCTTTCGAGCGAATTTGCACTCTGCGGAAACCGCCGTTCTTCACCGAATTCGTGGGCACGTAGCCGATGTTGTATTGGCTGCGAAGCTCCTCAGATATCTGATCGAAAGCTTGCTTTAGCTTTTCAGTCTTATTTCCGACCTCGATCAAGCGGCCGCCGGTTTCAGCCGTGAGTTTCTTCATGTCACTATCGCCGCTGTAACCGCCGAAGCCATAAAAACC
>QHZX01000059.1 GCA_003224835.1 Acidobacteriota bacterium
CGTCGAGGCGTTCATGGATCTCGTTCGCATCGATCGAGGGCCGCAGCATCCATGCCCGCAGCAGGCGCTTGCCCATGGGGGTGAGGGTTGAATCCAAAGCGCGAAACAGGGTGACGGCATCGGTCGCGGCAAAGAGCGGCTCTATTAGTTCAAGGTTTCTGACCGTGACCGCGTCGAGCACCAGCGAACTCTGCCGCTCGTAAAAGCCAATCCGGTCCACGTGGTCGAGTCCGCCGCGCTGAGTGGAGCGCACATAATGCAGGATCGCGCCCGCGGCGGCTGCTGCTGCGGGCTTGCCGGCGAGACCGAAACCTTCGAGCGAGAGCACACCGAAATGATTTTCGAGCAGCGGTATCGCATGGTCGGGGGCAAACAACCAGTCTTCAACCGGGGTCAGCGTCCACGGGGTGGCGCTGCGCTCGAGGGAAGCTCCGGCGGCAACATGAGAGGCGTCAAATAGCGGGGTAGAGCTCGCGTATAAGAGTTCCTTCGGCCGCAGCTGCTCGAGCTCATCGAGAATTCTTTTCTCCGCGGCCTCCCCAGAGAACTCGGTCGCCCGGAATTCTCCGGTTGAAAGATCGAGGGCTGCAAACCCGGCACGGTGAGACCACCGCGGCCAGAAAATTGTTCTCCTCTGATCCCAGCCAGGAGTCAGCGGCGGTGCCAGGAGTCACTACCCGCCTCACCTCGCGGCGCACGAGCGTTTTCGCCAGGCGCGGGTCTTCAACCTGTTCGCAGATGGCCACCCGGTAACCGCGGCGGACCAGTTTCGCGATGTAGCCCTCGGCTGCGTGGTAGGGCACGCCGCACATGGGGATGGCAATACCTTTTTCCTTGTTGCGCGAGGTCAGCGTGATCTCGAGCTCTTTGGCCGCCACCACCGCGTCTTCAAAGAACATCTCGTAGAAATCGCCCAGCCGGAAAAAGAGCAGGGCAGCTGGGTGCTCTTTTTTGATCGCGGAGTACTGCCGCATCAGCGGGGTCGAGGCTTCAGTCATGAACGGGTGCTCACTGGCAAGGTCAGCAGCAGCGGCTGCCCAAGGGCCAGGGACTCGCTCAATCCCGACACCAGGGAGCGCCAGCCCGCTGATCTGCGCGAATTATAGGACCCGCCTGCCTGTGGTTATCGTGGAAAACCGGTCCCTACGACCCAGCGTGCGATAATCCAGCATCCGCTTAAGGCTTACGATCCAAACAAAACGCATTAAGGCTTACGATCCAAACAAAACGCATTAAGGCTTACGATTCAAACCAAAAATGGAACTGCGCAAAGATCCCCTTACCCGCTCCTGGGTGCTGACCGGCGACGATCTCCCGGAGGGCCCCTCCCGCCCCGCCACCGACTGCCGGTTGTGTCCGGGAGCAAGCGATCGCCTGCAGCAGATTTCAAGCCGCCCTCCCATTGCCGGCCTGGGCGGCCCCTGGTCGGCGCGCGCCATTGTCCACCCCAGCGCGGTTTATCACATTGAGGGCACGCCTGAACGCCGCGGCGAAGGCCTTTACGACCGCATGCCCACGCTAGGCGCGCACGAAGTGCTGGTAGAGAACCCGCGCCACGACCGGCCACTCTGGAAGGCCGATGACGGCGAGATTGAGCAGTTTCTGCTGCTCGCGGCGCAGCGCATCCAGGACCTCAAGGGCGATGCCCGCTTCCGCTACATCAGCGTGTTCAAGAATTACGGCGCCGGCTCGGGACAGGAATTCGAGCACCCCAACTCGGAACTTGCCGCGACCACCTTCATCCCCCGCCGGGTGCTCTATGAGCTGCGCGCCGGGCTCGACTACTTCAAGCAGAAGGAGCGTTGCGTCTTCTGCGACATCCTGGCCCAGGAGATGCGGGGGGGCCAGCGGGTTATCGAAATTCGCGGAGACTATCTCGCCCTCTGCCCTTACGCCACCCGCGTGCCTTACGAGACCTGGATCCTGCCTCGCACTCATGACTCGGCTTTTGAGCACGCGGCGCTTTCGCCCTCGGCCAAACTGCGCGAGCTGGGCGGCCTGATCCGCCGCACGCTGCAGCGCCTGCGCACCGTGACCGAGCCTTTTCATCTGGTGCTGCACACCTCACCCAACCACCTGCACCAGTCGGCCAGCCTGGGATACTGGAAGACGCTTGACCAGGACTACCACTGGCATGTCGAGATTCTGCCGATCCTCGCGGCCAAGGCGAAGTCCTATACCTTTAAAGAGGTGTATTACTCGCCGGTTTCGCCTGAGACCGCCGCCAAACGGTTGCGGGAAGCCCAAATTGAGATCTGACCGGATCGCAATCTCAGCGATGTTGCTGCTCAGTGTTTGCGGGAGCCAAGCCAACGCCGCCGCGGAGCCTCCGACGTTTTACCGCGATGTGCTGCCGATACTCGAGCAGCGCTGCCAGTCGTGCCATCGTCCCGGCGAGATCGCGCCCTTTTCGCTCGTCACCTTCAAAGAGACCAAGCCCTGGGCGTTGCCGATTCTCGACTCCATCAAAAATGGTAAGATGCCGCCCTGGTTTGCCGATCCTTGCTGCGGCCGCTTTGCGAACAGTCCCTTGCTGAGTCGCGACCAGATTGCCACGATGGCAAATTGGTTGGCAGCGGGCGCGCCCGCAGGCGACCCGAAATCCGCGCCACCACCACCACAAAGGGCAGTCGGCTGGAACATCGCGACGCCCGATCTGGTGCTGAAGATGCCCGCACCGGTAAGGCTCCCCGCGCAAGGCGACGTCGAGTACACCTACGAGATCGTGCCCACGAATTTCACGGAAGGGAAGTGGGTCGCGATGTCGGAACTGCGCCCATCGGCGCGGAATCATGTCCACCACGCGGTGGTTTATATTCGCCCGCCGGGATCAAACTGGCTGCGCGGTGCTCCGGTGGGCGTGCCTTTCATGGCAAAATTGATTCCCGCGCGCGCTGATCTGATTTTTCAAATCCATTACACGACCAACGGCCACGCGGCCACCGACCAGACGAGTGCGGGGCTGGTCTTTTCGAAGCAGCCGCCGAAGCAGCGGGTGCTGACCCTGCAGTTGGCGAACGATCACGACACCATTCCCATTCCGCCGAATACCGACAACTATCGGGTGGAAGTTTCGGGCACCCTGCCGAACGATGCTCTGCTGCTCAGTTTTTTTCCGCACATGCACTTGCGAGGCAAAAAATTCGAATACAACATTGTTCACGCCGACGGCGGCCGTGAGACTCTGCTGCGGGTGAACTATGATTTTTTCTGGCAGCTGAGTTATGTGCTTGCTGAACCGCGGCGGCTGCCGGCGGGAACCAAACTCGAAGTCATTGCCTGGTACGACAATTCCAAAAATAATCCGCACAACCCTGATCCCAATAGCCGAGTCGAGTGGGGCGATCAGACTTTTAACGAAATGATGGTGGGATTTTTTGATGTCGCTGTCCCGGCGGAGATGGACAAAGAACATTTCTTCATTCGATCGGCGTCTCGGTAATTTTAAGAAAACCTTTTGACCGCAGAGACCGCAGAGAAAACCAAATCGAGATCGCCGAGAAACCCGAATATTTCTCTCCTGTTTTTCTTGGTTTTTTGAGTTGTCTCTAGTTAAAGATTTCTACTGGAGGGGACACGGTAAGAGTTTCCAGAAAAAGGTCTTAACCGCAGAGATCGCAGAAAAAAACAAATCGAGATCGCAGAGAAACCCAAATATTTCTCTCCTGTTTTTCTTGGTTTTTTGAGTTGTCTCTAGTTAAAGATTTCTATCGGAGGGACACGGTAAGTGTTTCCAGAAAAAAGCTTTTAACCGCAGAGATCGCAGGCACCCGAGAAAAACAAAAGTTTCTAAATCGTTTAACCACCAAGAACACAGAGTACAGAGAGAAAATTCTACAGAGATTTTCCGAATTCTCTCTGCGACCCCGGTATTCCGATCTCGGCGATCTCTGCGGTTAAAGGCTTTGGACCTTAAGCACCACCCAGGCGCTCAAAGAAAAGGCAAATCGACTCTATTCCGCGATAAAAGTTGGGAATGTGAAACTTCTCGTTGGGCGCGTGCAGGTTGTCGTCGGGCAGGCCGAAGCCCATCATGACCGAGGGAATTTTGAGCACGTCCTGGAAATCTGTAACGATCGGAATCGATCCCCCGGAGCGGATGAACACGGTTTTTTTGTGGAACACATCGTGCAAGGCCTCGGTCGCGGCCTGAATGTATTTGTTATTAGTGCCGACCACGCAGGCCGGCCCTTTGCTCCACACTTTAATTTTGGTTTCGATTCCTTTGGGCGTGAGCTTCTTCACATAATTTTGGTAGCGCTTCAAAATGTCGTCGGGATCTTGATTGGGCACGAGCCGCATGGAGACTTTCGCCGATGCCCGCGCCGGAATCACCGTTTTCGCACCCGAGGCAACGAAGCCGCCCGGCATGCCGTGAACTTCAAGCGTGGGGCGCGCCCAGGTGCGGTAGAGCACCGAATATCCCGGCTCGCCGGTGAGCTTCGATGACCCCACCTCGGTCTTGCGGTAGTGCTCTTCATTAAAGGGCAGCCGCTTCCAGGCCCTGAGTTCGTCTTTGCTCGGCGCTTTCACCTTGCTATAGAAGCCGGGAATCTGAACCCGGCCCTTCGCATCTTTCAGTTTGCCGATGATCTCAACCAGGGCGAACAGCGGGTTGGGCGCCGCGCCCCCGTACATGCCGGAGTGCAAGTCGGTCTTTGCGCCGACGGCTTCGATTTCGGTGTAGACCAGACCGCGCAAACCCACACACAGGGTCGGCAAATCCGGGGCAAACAATTCGGTGTCGCAGACCAGCGCGAAGTCAGCTCTTAACTCTGCCTTTTGCTTGCGCACGTATTCTGCGATCGACTCGCCACCCACTTCTTCTTCGCCTTCAATGATGAACTTCACATTGACCGGCAGTTTGCCGCCATGGCCGCGCATGAGGGCTTCGATGGCTTTGACCTCCATCCACAGCTGGCCTTTGTCGTCGACCGCTCCCCGCGCGTAAAGATTGTTATTGCGCTCGGCCGGCTCAAAGGGCGGCGAGATCCACTCGTTCAAGGGATCGGGCGGCTGCACATCATAATGGGCATAACAAAGGGCGGTGGGTTTTCCCGGAGCGTGCAGCCAGTCGGCATAAATCAGCGGGTGGCCTTTGGTCGGAAGAACCTCGACGTTCTCCATGCCGATGCGCCGCAGTTCACTGGCGACATACTCCGCCGCTTTCTGCACATCTGATTTGTGCTCGGGCGCGGTGCTGACGCTCGGAATGCGCAACAGGTCTTTCAACTCTCTCAAAAAGCGGCGCTGATTCTGGCGGGCATAGGCGACGGCGGGAGAGGCCATGAATGATCCTTTCGCGAAAGCCCCTCAGTATAGCGAAAACACTTGCAGGACGGAGGCAGGGAAGCATGGAGAAGGCAGAAGTTAGAATGCAGAAGTCAGAATGCAGAATGAAGAAGTCAGAAGTCAGAAGTCGGAATGCAGAAGTCGGAATGCAGAATGCAGAAGTCAGAAGGCAGAATGCAGAAGTCAGAAATTCAGAAGTCGGAATGCAGAATGCAGAAGTCAGAAGAAGTTAGCCAAAGCGCGCCGGGGAGAAGGGCGTGAGATCGTGTATCGACGGCTTGCCTAGAACTAGCTCCGTCACCAGCTGCGCGGTGACCGGCGCGAGCAAAATTCCATCGCGATAGTGGCCGCTGGCGACGAAGTATCCTTGCACGGCGGTTTGCCCAAGAATCGGCAATGCGTCGGGGGTTGCCGGCCGCAGTCCTGCCCAGTCGTCATGGATTTTGGCCTCCGCAAGCCTCGGCACCAGCTCAAGCGCATCCTGAAGCAGCTGTTGGATGGTATCGGGACTGGTCTGCTTGTTATATCCGGCATCTTCGAGGGTCGATCCGATGACGAGTCGCCCATCGCTACGCGGCACCAGGTAAATGTTGTGGGCGCGCACCACGTGCTTGAGCGCCGGACTGCCCACGAGCGCGAGCATCTGACCTTTCACTGGGCGAATGGGAAATTTCAGCCGGCCGACGCAGCCGGCCCAGGCCCCCGCGCAATTGACGACAGTTCCCGCCGGGTAGGTGGTCTTGTCGGTCTCAATGCCGGTGACGCGATCGCCGGAGGTGAGTACAGCTGTCACTTCGGTTCCCGAAGAAATATCTACACCGTGGTGGCGCGCCGCTTTCAGTGAGGCAGCGGACAAAGCCCGCGGATCGACCGAGCGCTCGGCGACGTAAGCAGCTGACGAAGTCGATACTAATTCCGGTTCGAACGCTTGCAGCCGATTGGGGGGAATGAGTTCCGCCCAATCGGGAAGGTCGGCCTCGGGAGAGACCAAAATAGTGCCTTGATCCCGCAGGTCCACTTTCATCCCGGATTCGTCTTCCAGTTCATGCACGAACTCGGGATACATTCGCGCGCTCTCTTTAGAGAGCGGCTTCAGCGCCGGCGGACTCTCGAGTCCCGATCCCACCAGCATTCCCGCGGCGGCGGATGAGGCCTCGCCTCCGGGTTGGCCGCGCTCGACCACTAGCACCCGCAACCCGTGTTTGCGCAGGGAAATCGCGAGCGACAGTCCAATGATGCCCCCGCCCACGACTATCGCGTCCCAGCTCTTCACTCTTGCATTGTACGTTTCAATTGTGGACTGATTCGACGATCCCAAAACCCTAGCTACTGAATTCTGCCGCCCGACGACTTCGTCCCCGAACTTCAGTAATCATTGCGTCCAGAGAAATTTTCGACGACACTACTACACAAGCTTGGCTATGATTTTTGGCTTTAATACCGATATCAAGCACGATGACACCGTGTACCACGTGCAGAGCGAGGCGCGCGAGGGCGAGACCTTGCTGCAGACCCAGGTATTTGTGCGCGGGCGCTGCATCGGCAAGCATGCCACCTCCTATTCGGAGCAGGCTTCTCACCATGGCTTCACCGACCAACAAAAAGAACAGATGCTGCGCGAGCAGCACCGTCAGGTGCTCGACGCGATCCGCGAGGGCCGTCTCGAACAAGTTTTTGACCAGCGGGAAAATCCCGAGTCCCTGGGCGCGATCAAAGAGCTTGATATCCAGTGGATAAATTCACATTCCATCCACGCCGAAGAACAGCTCTCGATGAAGTTGCGGGCCACTGAATCCGGCCAGCCCTTGCCTGGGGCGCGGCTCACGGTACGTTTGGCCCGGGCCAATGCGGTACCCTTCTATGCGCAGATGATTACTGACAGTTCCGGAGAGGCAGTCCTGGCGCTGGCGGTAGAAGAAGGCTCGCTCTCCGATTCATCAGTGTTGGTACAAATGAATGCGCAGGGGCGCACCGCCACCAGGAAATTTCAGCTGCGACGGGTGCAGTCCTAACCTTATTTGACCCGACTGCCCGTTGTTCCAGCAAAGAACAAAATGAACCTCATCATCAACGGCGAAGATCGTCAGTTCGATTCCACCTTTAGCGTATCCGCTCTTCTTGAACGGCTTGGCATGAAGCCAGACCGGGTGGCGGTCGAGCTCAACCGCAACCTAGTGCCACGCGAGCGCTGGACGTCAACTTCGCTTTCAGACGGGGACAAGCTGGAAATTGTCCATTTTGTCGGTGGCGGCAGTTGATCTTCTGATTCTGGAAGCGCCTGTTTTCAGATATCCACTCGTATAGAGAGACCTGCGGGTAACTCCTTTAGTTACTCTCCCTCTAGTATTTCCACCGTGGATTCTGACCAACTCATGCCTACAATGTTTCAAACATTTTGTAAGAAGAACGTTTGAAACATTTGCAAGTTAATATGCAGGGTTCATTTACATCGCAGGACATCATCCGGCTGACCGGCATCACTGCACGCCAGTTGCAGTGGTGGGATGAGCGCAGGATTGTCGTTCCCGCACGGCAGGGACACCGGCGCGTTTACTCGTTCGAAGACCTGACGGAAATTGCAGTGATCTGCGAGCTGCGCCGCAAGGGCTTTTCGCTGCAGCGAGTGCGCAAGGTCGTCCGCTTTCTGCAGAAAGAGTTCAGCAAGCGACTGGCTGAAACCGTCAGCGGCTCGTCCAGCTATCACTTGCTGACCGACGGGAATTCACTTTATCTCGAAACCTCCCCGCAGCAGATCGTGGACATACTGAAAAACTCGCGGCAGCCGATGTTTGCCATATGCCTAAGTGACACGGTGCGGCAGGTGAAGTCCGTCGTCAGTGGGCGGAAAAGACCGGGACGTTGTACGCCAGAAAAAGTTCGTTCCATGCGCAAGACGAAATTGGGTTCTTAGCAGTGATTACCCATCAGGAGGGGAAATGGTTGCAGAACTCGAAGTCCTAAACGAATGGATACCGGACCAAATGCAGCCCGGCACAATTTTTGTGCTGGAAAATGCCGGTCGAATCGGCGAAAAGGAAGATCCCTATTGGGCGGTGCTCTCCTGCCCCAAGTGCGGCATTCTCGGACTGATCACGCGCAAGCAGATTGCCGGCTTAATCGCGGTGATTTGCGGTTCCGGCAAGTGTTCGGCGCAATTCTTTATTCGCGACAGCGAAGTCGAGATCAGAAAACCGTTTTAAGCAGCGCCCGTTCAACACTGAGTTGAAGCTAACTGCGGGCTATGTTTCGTTCGAACTGTACTGGAATTTGTTCCACAATCTCGATATCGAATCCCTCGAGCGCGACCACTCTGCGCGGATGATTGGTGAGCAGGCGAATCCGATGAAGATTGAGGTCGGATAAAATCTGCGCGCCAATGCCGATCTCGCGTTGCGTTTTACGCTGGCTCTCGGGCGCGGTTTGCGGCGTCCGCTCCTGATGGAATGAAATTGCAGTCTTGTCGCCGACGCGCTCGGTTGAAAAGCCTTTGGACGACTGATGCAGGTAGATCAACGCTCCCCGGCCCTCGTTAGAGATCGCAGAGAGCGAACCATCGAGGGTGTCACGGCAAGCGCAACCCTCTGAGCCGAAAACGTCGCCTATTAAGCAATGCGAATGCATTCTTACCAGCACCGGCTCGCCGGTTTCGATGTCGCCACGCACCAGCGCCAGATGCGAGTCGCCGCCATCCACTTCGCTTTCATAGGCGATGACGCGGAATTCGCCATACTGCGTATTCACCAGCGCTTCGCCGATGCGGTGCACGTAGCGCTCGTGCTGCATGCGGTACCGGATCAGTTCCGCAACCGTCAGCATCTTCAAACCATGGACTTTGCAGAATTCAATCAGGTCAGGCACGCGCGCCATGGTGCCGTCCTCGCGCATGATCTCGCAGATGATTCCGGCGGGAACCAGGTCACCCATTCGGGAGAGATCCACCGATGCCTCGGTCTGGCCGGCACGCACCAGCACTCCGCCTTTGCGCGCGCGTAGAGGAAAAACGTGCCCGGGACGTGCTAAATCCGAAGGTCTGGTTGTGGGATCGATGGCGACGCGAATAGTATGCGAGCGGTCGTAAGCCGAAATCCCTGTGGTCACCCCCTCGCGAGCGTCGATGGCTTCGCAAAAGGCGGTGCCGTAGTTCGAAGTATTCTCCGCGCTCATCGGCCCGATACGCAGATGCTCCAGACGCTCTTCGGTCAAGGTTATGCAGACTAAGCCGCGGCCATATTTGGCCATGAAGTTGATGGCCTCAGGCGTGACCTTCTCGGCGGCCAGCATGAGGTCGCCTTCGTTTTCACGGTCTTCGTCATCCACTATCACGATCATCCGGCCAGCCCGAATTTCTTCAATCGCAGCCGGAACATCTGTGAATGGAGGTTTCTGATTCATTGTGAGAATTGTAGCAATAATGGTGCAACTTGTAGCACAGTATCACCGCAGCTTGCGCTCCAGTTCAGATTTTACTTCGGGCCATTCCGTATCCAGAATGCTGAAGTACACCGAGTCGCGCTGCCGTCCGGTCCAGGTGAGCATGTGTTTACGCAGGGTTCCTTCCTCTTTTGCACCCAAGCGAAGAATGGCTTGGCGGGAACGCTGGTTCTGACTATCCGTTTTTAGTTCTACCCGCAAGCACTTCCAGGTTTCGAACGCATGACGCAGCATCAGGTACTTGGCCTCTGTATTAATGACCGTTCTCTGCCAACGCGGTGCGACCCAGGTCGATCCGATTTCAACCTTGCGATTCGGCAAGTCCATATTCATGTAACGCGTGGTTCCGACTATGCGGTTCGAACTACATTCAAAAGTGGCGAATGGGACGGAAAGCCCGCGTTCCTGCTCCTCGAGAACCTGGCGGTTGAGGGCTTCGAAATCCTCGAGCGTTTGCAGGCGGTAGGGAATCCAGCGAAATAGATCATCGAGGTGGTCTTTCGCAATTCCCCAAAGCAGGAGGGCGTGCTCGGGCCGAAGCGGCTCCAGGCGGACATGCTTGCCGGCAAGCGAAATGGGCAGAACCAAAGAATGTCTGTTCAAGCAGCAACTCCCGGGGGAGAAGTACGTCTATATACTTATCAAGAGTATCTTTGCATCCCATAGATAGTTTCGTCATCTGATCGGATGGAGAACAGTAACCGTCGCGCTGGGTTGCGTCAGCGGTTGCGACAACCTTAAGAGGCAGTAGCTAAAGACTGACCCCATGAAATCGCACTGTTACCCATTCCGCCAGGTTCCGCACACCAGCAAGTTATTTCTTGATTATCTGGAGTTTTCCCCTTCCGTCCGACAGTTCTATCCTCGGTCTCCGCGGCTGCTGGAATGGGCAGTAGAGGAGCGTGGACGCATTCAGTATCCGGCTGAGCGCAGAAACCAGGTAGCAGGCATTCTCGAACGGCAGAACCGCGATTGGGGGGCTTCGACAAGTACTTTTGAAAATATCGGCCGATTTCGCTCCGGCGCCTGCGCGATCGTCACTGGCCAACAGGTGGGATTGTTTGGCGGCCCGACTTTCTCGATTTACAAGGCATTAAGCGCGGTCAAGCTAGCCGAAGCTGCGCGGAATCTGGGAATTGATTGCGTTCCAATTTTTTGGCTGGCAACTGAGGACCACGACTTCGAAGAGGTGAACCAGGTCAGAATTCCGGGTACTGATGCCAAACTGGAAACTTTGGCGAGCGGCGCGCAAGCAAAAAACGATGCGCCGGTCGGCACTATCACCTTTGGCCCGGAAATCGAACAAAACGTCGCTCGTGTAACCGAGTTGCTGGGTGACTGCGAATTATCCAGGTTGCTGGCTGAGTGTTATAGGGCCGGTCAAGATTTCGGGTCGTCGTTCGCAAAGCTGTTTTCGCGTCTTTTTTCCGACTTCGGTGTGATTCTGCTCGATGGATCGGACCCTGAGCTCGACCATATAGCAGCACCGCTCTACACCACAGCCATTAAAGACGTTTCCGAGATCAAACGGGGTTTACTCGATCGCGATTCGAAATTGCATGCCGCCGGATATCACCAGCAAGTGAAGGTCACCAGTTCATCCACATTGTTATTTACCATGCGCGAGGGCGCTCGGGTTCCGATTCACCACTCGGAAGGAGGGGAATTCCTGGTCGGCCAAGAGAAAACTTCTCGCCCGCAACTCTTGGAAATGGCTGCATCCTCTCCGGAATCATTTAGCCCTAATGTGCTGCTCCGGCCCGTGGTTCAGGATTATCTGCTGCCAACGCTTGCCTATATCGGCGGCTCGGCCGAAGTGGCTTATTTCGCGCAAGCCGGAGCGGTATACGAAGCTTTGCTAGGAAGGACTACCCCTGCCATTCCGCGCTTTTCTGCCACTTTGATCGAGCCAAAAATTAAAGCGTTACTTGAGAAGTACGGCCTCGCGATGCCAAGCGTTTTTGAAGGATCTGAGACTTTGCGCGAGACCATCGGCGCGCGTAGGCTTCCGCCAAATCTGCAGAGTTCTTTTGAACAGGCCACGGCGGCGGTTGAGGTTTCGATGAAGGCCGTCCGCGACTCACTTGCCGAGCTGGATAAGACCCTGATTGAGTCAGCTGAGAATGCCGAATCCAAAATGCTCTATCAGATCAATAATCTTCGCTCTCGGGCCGCCCGCGCTGAGTTGCGGCATAGCGAAGTGATTCAGCGCCATGCTGAAGTCATCAGCAATGCTCTCTATCCCGAAAAGGAGCTGCAGGAGCGCGGGTTTGCAGGCGTCTACTTCCTGGCGAAGTATGGCAGGCAGTTAATGGATGGCCTGCTGGATACGATGCACCCGGACTGCCTCGACCACCAGATAGTTGAGTTGTAATCCGCGCGCTGCTATCGGGACGAATCAGGCGACACCGCCGGCTGCTGTTGTGTCATGCAGTGAATTGCGCCGAATCCCCAGATCAAATCTCCGCAATAGATTCCAACCACTTCACGATCCGGAAAGATGTCGGCGATTATGTCGAGAGCGACACGGTCATTGGGATCATTGAAGACCGGCACCAGAACCGTGCAGTTTGCGATGTAAAAGTTCGCATAGCTCGCGGGCAAGCGCCGTTTCTCGAAGTAAACCGGGGCGGGCATGGGGAGATCAATCGTAGCCAGCGGCTTGCCATCTTCCGTGGTTGCACCCCGCAGGCAGCGCATATTGTCGCGTAAGACTTCGTAATTGGGGCTGGCCGGGTCCGCCTCAACACACGTGACCACCGTATCGGGTGAAACGAAGCGGGTGATGTCGTCCACGTGACCATGGGTGTCGTCGCCCACGATTCCCGAGCCGATCCATATGACGTTTGAGACGCCCAGGTAGTCGGCAAAACTCTTCTCGTAGTCTTCCTTTTTCATTCCCGGGTTTCGCTGCTGTACCCGGCTGAGCAGGCATTCTTGCGTGGTAATCAGCGAGCCTCTGCCGTTGACATCGATCGAGCCGCCTTCAAGCACCACGCGCTTTCTGCCAAAGACCGCCGGAATTTCCGCCACGCCTGCGGCCCGCGCCATCAGGCTGCCGGTTTTCTCGTCGCGTTTCCAGTTGGGGTATTTAGCCCAAGCATTGAACCGCCACTTAATCGCGGCCAGCGGCTCTTGCCGGACAGGAGTGTCCGCCCCACACGACCATACGAATGCGCAACCCGAGTCGCGTGTCCAGACCCGGTCGGTCGGCCAACGATGAAAGCGAACGTTTTCGTTTAGGGCATGCGCCCGCTGTAAGATTTTGCGCGCGACTTTTTCGGCGGCGGCATCTTTGACGATGAGTTCAACACGTTCGACCCGGCTAAGATAGCGAATGATCTCAGCATAGACCCAGGGAATGGGCTCGAACTTGCCGGGCCAATCGAGCTTGTAATGCGGCCAGGCCAGCCAGGTGGCTGCATGGGGTTCCCACTCGGCAGGCATTCGACGTCGAATTGATCGGTTTTCAGCGGATGAACGTGCCATGCAAAGTCTTCTTGTCACTATAGCAATCGGCTGCTGCGCTGGGCGACGCTTCGCATTTCTTACCGAGAAAAAAGTTGATCGCGGGGGTTTCAGCTGGTTCCTCCACGATCATGCGCGGCGTGCGCCATCTCTCGGTTAAAGTTCTTAAAAGCTTTTAACCGCAGAGTTCGCTGAGCTGTTCCAGAGCTCGCTGAGGACTGTCAAGGCGGGCGCAGCCTATTTCCTCGGCAGGACGCCGCAAAATTTGCTCTTGCCCGCCTAACTTCGGTGAGGTAAGTTGCATCGTACCTAAAATAGGCAACCATTAAGTTCCCATTTGACGGAGGTACCCCGTGCGCATTCTGCTTACGTTGATGTTTCTATCCAGCCTTGCTTTGGCGCAAGACAGTTCAGCCAGAAATAACACCACGCACTCAGCCAAAGAGCAGCGCTCCAGCTCTCGTTCAGGCGCCACACAACGGTGTCACTGATGTCATCCTTCCAGCGGGCACTCACATTGCGATTGCGCTGAAGAACACCATCTCTACAAAATCTAATCGTGAAGGAGATCCTATCTACGCGCAGTCGACTTTCCCGGTTGCTGTGAACGATAGAATCATTGTCCCGGTAGGGACGTATGTTCAAGGGAAGATCATTTCCATCAAACCTGCAGGGCACATTAAGGGCCGCGCTGAGGTGCTCATACACTTTACGAGCTTGATTTACCCGAGCGGATACACGGTACTGCTGCCGGGGGCGATCGAGAATGCGCCGGGTATCGATAATGCCAAGGTCAAGGACCAAGAGGGCACAATTCAGGGTGACGGCAACAAAGGCAAAACCGCTGCGACAATCGCCGGACCGGCCGCGAATGGCGCCTTAATCGGCGCAGTTGCTCGGGGTGGCGAGGGCGCCTTGATTGGAGCAGGAATTGGGGGCGCTATCGGCACAACGATCGCCGCTCTCACCCACGGCAACGAGGTGAAGATGGGGCCAGGAACGACACTTGAAGTCGTTTTGCAACGCGACGTGGCGGTGGATGGCTCTCGCATTTCCGGCAGGAGATTTGACAGAGCAATATTAGAGTAGGTTGGACATTGTAAGACTACGGGTTCGGCGTACTGCTGATCAGCTATTCCGCCGTGGTCGGTTCGATAACACTGGTAACTTCAGAAATCTTGTTTGCCGGGAACCCGCCCTGTTTCGCATGTTCGCGAATCATCGATTCATTCGGAGCGCGATAGAGGCAGTAGATTTTGTCAGCCGTCACGTAGCTGTGTATCCACTGAATATCTGGCCCTAGTTGGTTCAGCACACTGCACGACTTCTGAGAAACACCCCGAAGTTGGTCGGCGGTGAGTTTTCCGGCACCAGGAAGGTCGCGCTCGATGACATATTTGGGCATGATGGGCTCCGTGAAGGTAAGTAGTTGCCGCAGAAGCCTATCAGGCCAGTCGAGGCTAGTGCAAGGTTCAGACCTTGGCAGCCGCGGAATAGGCAACCGGGTAGAGTTGGGAATCGATGTCTTTGCGCAGGTCTCCCCATATGTTTTCCGGCATGCTCAGAAACACTTTCACCATCTCGGGATCGAACTGGCGCCCTGACCATTGAATGATTTCATCACGCGCCGCCGAATGGGGTAAACGGGCACGGTATGGGCGATCCGAGGTCATGGCGTCCAAAGTATCAGCGATCGAAAAGATGCGGGCGCCGAGAGGTATTTCCTCGCCTTTGAGCCCACGGGGATAACCGGTACCGTCGAATTTCTCCTGGTGTGCGTAGACAATTTCGGCAGCTTCCTGCAGGAATGGAATTCTCCTCACGATTTGGTAGCCGCGATAGCAGTGCTCACGCATGATCGCGGTTTCCTCGGCATCAAGCTTTCCCGGCTTCTTCAGAATCTGGTCTGGGATGGCCATCTTGCCGATGTCATGCAGGAAGGCCCCGCGCGCGATAATTCGAATCTGGTCCGAACTCAATCCCATTGCCCTGGCAATTGCAATCGTGTACGCGGTTACCCGTTTCGAGTGGCCTTCCGTTTCCGCATCCTTCAAATCGAGGGCATTGCCCAGGGCCTCGAGCGTGATGTCATAAGATTTTTCCAGGGTTGAAACCGCTTGCCGCAGTTGCTCGGTGCGGGCTGTCACCAGCGCCTCAAGGTTGGTCTGGTATTCGCGATTCTCCATCTTGAGCCGGCGATTTTCCATTGCACGCCGCACCGTTGCCAGAAGCTGGTCGCGTTCGAACGGCTTCAACAGATAATCATATGCGCCGTTCCTGATTGCACCCAATGCCACTGAAACGTCCGTGACGGCGGTGACCATAATCACCGGCATGTCGGGAAAGCGTTCTTTAGCCGACTCCAGCAATGCGATGCCATCCATTCCCGGCATCATCAGATCGGAAAGCATCAACTCGAATTGCTCACCCGAACCGAGCAAGCTTAATGCTTCTTTCCCCGACTCGGTCTGGGTGCAAACGTAGTTCGCGGAGGCAAGCATCGCGCACATTAAATCGCGTATTGGTTCTTCGTCGTCAACGATGAGAATTCGCTCGGCTGGCATAAGGATTCCTGGCTAAGTGTATTGCAAATTGTACCTTTAGAGGTAAGGTATCGAAAGTAACCAAAGGTCACCCGAAATAAGAATAGTTACTATCTTGGCCATGCTAAAACTGAGACGGCTAACTACGGTCAAAACTGCATGAGTACCATCGCCTGGCACGCCTGGGAAATTGTCGAGGGGCTGGCCATACCCAAATTCGTGACTCGCGAGATCGCTGTGCTGCTCATTCTTGCCGCCAGTCTCCTCGTATTTCGCACTTTGCGCCAGCGCTGCTTGATGATCTGGATGGTGGGCTGGCTGGCATATTTCGGCTCCCATCACGGCCAGATTTCAGCTTCTGGCCACCCAAATTTCTACACGACCCCCATTAGTCAGGCCGAGTTTGTTTTGGCCGTTGCACTCTTCACGGCGGGCGCCTTCGTCTATGCCAGCGCCACAAAATACCTGCTTCCGCTCACTATCGTCAGTCTGGGGCTGATTACGTTTGCCCTGATGCAAGGCATCTACTGGCCTAGCTCGGTCACGATGCGCTTCGCGCTGGAGATCTCCTATCGAGTTCTTGCTGTAGCGGCAGCGGGTCAGGTGTTGCGTTTCCGGCGAGCGCGAAAAGAGATCGGCTCCTGGCTTCTAGCGACCGGACTCTTGCTGCTGCACCTGGACTGGCCGCCGTTAAGTTCCCATCTGCCAGCGGATGCCGGTGTTCTGTTTGACATGCTGCTTGGACTGGGCATGCTCCTGGTGGTTTTCGACGAATCCCGCATCCAGACCCGGCGTCTGGCGACCCTGAACGCCCTCACCACCAGTATTGCCCGCGCTGGTGAGCATGGCCCATGTCCCCGACGGCTTTAAATAAATTGCAAGATCTGATGGAGGCCAATGCAGTTTGGTTCCGACTAGCAGATGGCACCCGGCTTACTATTTTCCAGCACGTCGGCTTGTCGCCGGAATTCCTGCGGCTTCGGAGTTCGATTCCTGTAGGCGATCCGCTGGAGCCGATTCCGCAGGAAAATCGCCCGCTGGTTGTACCCATCTCCAAGCTGGACCCGGCCGCCGCCTCAGTACTGAAGCAGCAGCGCTTTAGGCAGGTCGTGATCGCCCCTGTTCCCGGGAAGAAATCGTTGGTGGGAAATTTGGTATTGGCCAATAGGAGGTCCAAATCCTACGCGCCCGACGAGTTCGAATTCCTAATGACCTGCGGCCAGCAACTCGGCTTGGCGCTCGAGAATCTCCACCTAGTCGAGGAAATTCTTCGTTCCCACCGCCAATGGAGCAATACGTTCGAGTCCATTCAGGACCTCGTGCTATTGCACGATTCTGAATTTCACATTTTGAAGGCGAATCCTGCACTGCTACAAAAACTTGCCAAGTCGCAGTCGGAAGTTGTGGGCCAGCTTTGCCAGGCGGTGCTGCCCAAGAATGAGCTGCAATGGATCAATTGCCCGTACTGCCGCGGACAAGAAGACGGCTTTTCTGAGGGCCCGGACCCCTTCGGCGGGTTCTCGGTGGCATCGACTTCCACCTATCAGGACCAGGGGACGAAACAAAAAGGCACAATTCACGTGGTTCGGGACATCACCGAACGCCGTGCCGCCGAACAGAAATATCGCTCGCTGTTTGAACAAGTCCAGGAAGGCGCCTTTGTAGCAACTCCGACCGGTGTCCTTCTTGACTGCAATGACGCCTTTGTTCGCATGCTGGGTCATTCCTCACGCGAGGAGTTGCTGGGGCGCAACGTGGATGCGGAATTTTACGCTTCGCCCGAGCAACGCAGCATCTTCCGTCGCGAGGTCGAAGCCCATAATTTCGTGCGCAACTTTGAAGTCAATCTGCGCCGCAAAGACGGCGCACTGCTGACGGCCCTGGAGAGCAGCTTTGCCACCCGCGATCCAGAAGGAAAAATCGACTGCTACCAGGGCTTCCTGCTCGACATTACCGAGAAGAAGCACGCAGAAGATGAAATCCGCCGCCGCAATCGCGAGTTGAATGCGCTGAATGCGATGGCTGTGATCGCAACCCAAAGCTTTGATTTGGACGAAGTCCTAAATCTCACGCTACGCCAGGTCATTTCGGTTTTGGGAGCGGATTCGGGTTCGGTATATCTGTGCGAGTCGCAAAATTATTTTCGGCGCCGGGCGAATTGGGGCCAGCGGCTCACCGACCGCAAAAAACTGGTTGACGCAACTTTTCCTGGCGGGTTAGGCGATCTGGTGATGCGTTCCCGCGCCGAAGTTCTGACTGCGGAATATTTGCCTCACCTCCCGCAGGCAGTGACTGAATTTCTCCGTGCTGCCGATTCCGGGTCCACCATCTGGGTAGTGCTGTGGGGAAAAGATTCCCCGGCTGGTCTGATCGGAATCAGCCGCGGTCAGGAGAACGAATACACACCCGAGGATGAGAATCTTCTGGTCGCCATTGGCCGCCAATTATCCACGACCATCGAAAAAGTCCGCCTGTACGAGGAAAGCTGTAGGGCTTACGAAGACCTTCGCCGCGCACAAGAACAATTGCTGCAAAGCGAGAAGATGTCAGCAATCGGGCAGCTGATTGCGGGCGTTGCTCACGAATTGAATAACCCGCTGACCGCAATTCTTGGTTATGCCCAGTTGCTGGAAACCGAGGCGCTTGAAACTCGCGCGATGGAGTACGCGGGCAAGATATTTAAGCAGGCACAACGGACCCACCGCGTGGTCCAGAACCTGCTTTCTTTCGCCAGGCAGCGCAAGCCGGAAAGACACCAGTTCGATGTAGTCAAAGTCCTCGAAGAATCGCTGCTCTTGCGCGACTATGACATGAAGGTGGGCAACATCAAGCTGGAGCGCAACATCGATTCCGGCATACCAGCGGTTTCCGGAGATCCTCATCAGCTGGAACAAGTGTTCCTGAATATCGTTAACAACGCAGTGGACGCCATCATCGAAGAAGCTCAAGAAGGCCAGGAACGCCGATTGAAGGTGAGTGTTTCTGTCCATGAGAATCACATCACGATACTGTTTCAGGATTCCGGTCCCGGAATCAAAGAACCGAATCGAATTTTCGAACCGTTCTACACCACCAAAAGCATAGGCAAGGGAACCGGGCTGGGTCTCAGCATTTGCTACGGCATCGTCAAGGAGCATGGCGGAGAAATCTCGGCAAGAAATGCGGATGGTGGTGGCGCAATTATCGAATTAAAGCTGCCTTCGGCTGGGCATGCTGCTATAGCTCCGCAACCTGCCGCCCGGAACCAGAAACGCGAAATCGCCCTGCAGGGCAGGATTCTTGTGGTCGAGGACGAAGAGTCCGTCCTGGAATTCGAGCGGGATGTTCTCGAGGGAGCCGGTGGCAAGGTTATAGCGGTATCTACTCTGGACAAAATGAAGTCCGCGCTGGCGACTGAGTCGTTCGATGCGGTAATTATGAACGGCAACTTGCCCGGCGCGACCGATGTCCAGGAGACGTGCGGTTGGATTTCGGAAAAGTGGCCGGACCTTTCGCGTCACTTTCTGTTTACTTTCTCCAGTCTGGCCAAGACTGAAGTGAGAAGTTTTCTCGAACAGAACAAGGTCCCGTTTCTGGTGAAGCCGTTCGAAGTGAGTGATCTCATCGCCAATACCCGTAAGCTGCTGACCAAGAGCCGCGCCGCCGCTGCCCGCTAGCCTGAGCCTTTCACTCGCAGCCATCATGTTATGTTCAAGGGCGAGTGATCCTGATCATCATGGGCGTTGTTGGGGCGGGCAAGACCACGGTGGGCAGCCTGCTCGCACAGAAGCTTGGGTGGCAATTCGCCGACGCCGACGATTTTCATCCTGCCGCCAACGTGGAAAAAATTCGCCATGGCATTCCACTCGATGATTCTGACCGCGCTCCCTGGCTGGCAGCACTGCGGGACTCCATTCTGAAAAGCAAACGTGAGCGTAAGAATCTAGTCCTGGCTTGTTCAGCGCTGAAACGCAAATATCGCGATGAACTACGCGTTGACGGCGTTCAATTCGTTTATCTACAGGGTGACTACGAATTGATTGAGAAACGGCTGCGGACACGCCGCGGACATTTCGCTTCCGACTCCATCCTGAAAAGCCAGTTTGAGGAGCTGGAAAAACCCACCGACGCGCTCACGGTCGAAATCGACAAAACGCCCGATGCAGTCGTCGCTGAAATTATTGAGAAGCTCAAATCATCAACGGTCGCGTATTCTGATCCAGCACAAAAATGACCCCCACAGCGCCATTCACGGAGCTGGAATCCATCACTGTACGAAAGCTGTTCTGGCGTCTTCTTCCGTTTCTATTTCTGCTTTACATCGTCGCTTATCTCGACCGCATTAACGTAAGCTTTGCAGCGCTCCAGATGCGCGAGCAATTGCACCTCACAGACCGCATGTACGGGCGGGCCGCCGGGATGTTCTTCGCCGGTTACTTCTTCTTTCAGCTACCCAGCAACCTGGTGCTCGAGCGCATTGGCGTGCGCAAATGGATTTCCGCTCTTATGGTGACCTGGGGCGTGGTCTCCTGCGCTACCATTTTTGTTCGCGGGCCAATAAGTTTCTACGTCTTACGTTTTCTTCTGGGCGCGGCTGAAGCCGGATTTTTCCCCGGAATGATCCTTTACATGAAGCGTTGGTTCCCGGCCAGTTCGCGTGCACGTGCGGTGGCGTGGTTCATGACTGCAAATCCGCTGGCCGGCGTGATCGGCAGCCCGATCTCAGGAGCTTTGCTGGGCTTTCACGGCGCTGGCCTTCAGGGATGGCAGTGGT
>QHZX01000387.1 GCA_003224835.1 Acidobacteriota bacterium
ATCAATTACGAAAGCCTCTGTGTTTACTCTGTGAAACTCTGTGTCCCCTGTGGTTCGAGGTTTTGACATTATGCCAGGCAAAGTAGCAAAAATCGGAACCTTCAGTGACTGGGTGGGTCTGTTCGACGAATGGCGCAAAGAAATTGGCGTCAATCGCGACGAGATTTCCAGCTTTAAATTTGACACTCTCTTCGGTGCTATCGAAACCGAAGAAATCCAGTTTGGTCACTACAAAGGCCGCCGCAAGTGGGAGAACCTCCGCCAGATTCCCACCCAGCAAATGCGTGACGCCTTGATGAACATGATTGTCTACCAGGGCGACACGGAATTTGCCAGCGTCGAACAGCAGCGGTACCTGTTCGAAACCGCGCCCACTGACTGGGACCGCCGCGCTATCACTCGCGTCATGATCGAAGAAATGCGTCACGGATGGCAGATGTGCGCCTTGCTCGTCGATCACTTCGGCTACTCCGGCAAAGTCGAAGCCCAGAAAATGCTGGAGCGTCGCGCTTTCGAAAACAAGCGCCTGCTGGGCGCATTCAATGTCGATGTCGATAACTGGATGGACTTCTTCACCTACACCGACTTTGTCGATCGTGACGGCAAATTCCAACTGCAGATGCTTAAGTTTTCGGCCTTTGCGCCCCTCGGCCGCTCCATGTCGTACATGCTCCGCGAAGAAGCGTTCCACATGGGCACCGGAAACGACGGCCTGCGCCGCATCGTGCAAGCTGGAGTAATCCCCGCCTGGCTCATTCAGAAATATCTGAACAAATGGATTTCCAGTTCCTATGATCTTTTCGGCACCGATCATTCCTCATCGGCGCACTGGGCCTACGTTTGGGGCATCAAGGGCCGCTACGACGAGCCCAAGAATGACAAACAGGCTGATCTCGACGATCTGAACGACTACAACCGTAATCTTTATCGCGACGAAGTTGCCGGTCTGATCGAACGATTCAACACCGTTCTGAAGCCGGGTGAACCAAAGCTTTACGCGCCTGACATCAAGTTCAATCGTATGATTGGCCGCTGGGCAAATAAGAAATTTCATCCGCAAACCGGCCAGCCGCTCGAGGACAAAGAGTACGACCAGCAATTGCTGGAATTTCTCCCCAGTGCCAATGACAAGAAGCTATTGCTGGAAATTATCGCGAATGAGAAGAAGTGGATCGTTCCCAAAGAAGGCGCGCGCGATCCCTTCGAAACCATTGCCGAGCCGCGCAAGTCCGCGATTAATCTCTAATGTCTCGCCATCAATGCCTCGGAGTGAAGTGTGATGAGTGAGACCACAATTAGCAACGTGGGTACCGACGCCCTCGTCCGTTCGGTCGAGCAAGGCTCCAGAAATGCTCCCTACACTCTTTCCGAACTTATGGTTTGTGCCGCTGCGCGTGAAATCAAAGATGGCGAACTGGTTTTTGTTGGCATGCGCCTGCCGCTGATCGCCTTTGTCGTCGCAAAGAAAACTCACGCACCCCACGCGATTGGCCTATTCGAGAACGGCGTGATCCGCTCAACACCGGCTGCTGAATTGATCTACACCATGGCCGATCCACCCAATCTTCTCGGCGCCACGCAATGTCTCGATATGCTGGGCGTAATGAGCCTGCTGCAATCTGGCCGCGTTGATCTCGGCTTTCTCGGAGCGGCTGAAGTCGACCGCTTCGGCAATCTCAATTCAACTCAGGTGCAAGGCTCGCATGGCATGATTCGCCTGCCCGGTTCGGGCGGCGCATGCGACATCGCTTCACTCGCGGATCGTTTCGTAGTCCTGCTCGAGCACAAAAAAGAACGCCTGCCGGAACGCGTTTCATTTATGACCAGTCCCGGATACGGCGATGGTCAAGGCTGGCGAAAAAGAGTGGGCCTGCCCCGCGGCGGCCCGTCTGCAGTGATTACTACAAAAGCTGTTCTTCGGTTTGGCAACGAGTGCGAGTCTTATTTGGATTCTATTCACCCGGGCATTGAAGTCGACGATGTGCTCTCGAACACTGGTTGGAAGTTGCAGCACCCGGAAAATGTGCAGCAAACTCCAGAGCCATCCTTAGAGGAATTACGGGCGATTCGCGAATACGACAAAGAAGGATTCTGGACGAGCTAAACAGACCAGCTCGGTTTTCTATTCGGTTATATGGTGACAGCCGCGGCAAAATTCGAGCGTCTTACGCTGGAGGTGCGGCCTCCGGTGGCGCGCATCGCGCTGACCAATCCTCCACTCAATGTGATCGATATCGCGATGATGGAGGAGCTGGCTTCAACTCTGGCCATGATCGAAGTCCACGCCGAAATCTCCACCATAGTGATTCGAGGCGCAGGCAAATGTTTTTCTGCCGGCGTCGACGTAGCCGCACACACCCCGGACAAAGTCGCGTTCATGCTCGACAAATTTCATGCTCTGATTCGCGCTCTGATCGCTACCAAAAAGGTGACGATTGCTGCCGTGCACGGGCATTGCTTCGGCGGCGGTGCAGAGTTGGCCATGGTCTGCGACATGGCTTACACCACCGGCGATGCAAAGTGGGGATTTCCTGAAATCCAACTCGGCTGTTTTCCCCCGGTCGCGGTCACAGCACTTAGCGTCCTTGTCGGACAAAAGCGTGCCACAGAAGTCGTGCTTACCGGCAGGACGCTGAACGGAGCGGAAGCCGCCGCTATGGGATTGGCCACTCAGACGGTCGCAACCGGTCAGCTTGCCAACATTGTTGATGAAACTACTGCCAAGCTCTCCACACTCAGCCCGGCAGCCCTGGCGCTAACAAAGAAGGCGATATATGCATGGGATGCCTCGCACTTCGACAAGGGCCTAGCACGCGAACCCGATTGGAAGGGGCGGTAAAGCCCATGACGAAGGTGTGCTCTATGCGTGAAGTGATTGCAGAGTTCGTTCCCGACGGCGCTTCCGTCGCCATGGGCCTGCAGATGGAGCAGATGATCCCATTCGCCGCCGGTCACGAAATCATTCGCCAGAAGAAACGTGCGCTGACTTTGATCGGCCCGATCTCTGACATTCTCTTCGATCAACTGATCGGCGCTGGCTGCGTTGAGAAAGTAATCGCTGCCTGGGTGGGGAACGTCATGATGGGCTCGGCCTACAACTTCCGCCGCGCCGTCGAGCAGGACGGACTGAAAGTTTTTAACATGAGTAATTTCACCATTGCTCTTGCCTTGCAGGCGGGCGCAATGGGCGTTCCGTTTCTACCAACGAAAAGTGCGCTGGGCAGCGATACGGCTAAAGGCAATCACTTTTTTTATCAAATCTTCTCGCCGTTCGCGCCGAAAGAATCATTGTGGGCGGTACGTGCCCTCAATCCAGACGTCACGATCGTCCACGTACAGCGCGCGGATGCCGAAGGCAACGCCCACTGCTGGGGAAATTTCGGGGTGATGATTGAAGGCGTGCGTGCAGCCAAGCGCGTGATTTTGACCGCTGAAGAAGTCGTCGACGCTGAAGTGATCGCCAGCGATCCCAATCGGACCGTCATCCCCGGCTTTCTGGTGAATGCTGTCGTCGAGTGCCCGTTCGGTGCGCACCCTTCGCCGGTCCAGGGATACTACAGTCGAGATAACGAGTTCTTCCGCGAATATCACGAGCAAACAAAAACTAAAGCTGAGAGCGATGTCTGGCTTGAACGCTGGGTCTACGGCGTTTCAGACCGCCGGGAATATTTGGATCAAGTGGGAGCTGATCGGATCGACGCGCTCAGCGTGAAGCAGCACGCGTACGCTGCGCAAGCTGATTTTGGATATTAATTGTGGATACCAACAAAGATTTTGGACACTCGCACCGACAGCCGATTGTGAGTGCTAACCGAGCCCCGAAGGGGCGGAATGAGAAAGCCCGGCATGGCAATGCCGGGAAAACTGAACAAGGCAGGACCGAGTCCCGAAGGGACGGTACACATTGTCCGGCAATCGTATGAGAAAAGCCCTTCTCGAACTCCGTGTCAACGGCCGCTCGCACGAGCTAGCGATCGAACCCAATCGCCTTCTGCTCGACGCCTTGCGCCTAGATTTGCAACTCACCGGCTCCAAACGCGGCTGCGACGATTCATCCTGTGGCGCGTGTACTGTTCTGGTCGATGGCACTCCCATGCTCTCCTGCACCATGCTCGCGGCAAGCTGCGAAGGCCAGGAGATCACCACCGTCGAAGGAGTCAGCGAACACGGTGCATTGGCTGCAATCCAGAAAGCTTACGGCGATTGGGGAGGCGCTCAGTGCGGCTTCTGTACTCCGGGGTTCATGATGACGGTCAAACACCTTCTTGCCACCAATCCCAATCCAACGGATACAGAAATTCGCGAAGCGCTCAGCAGCAACTTGTGCCGCTGCACTGGCTACAGCCAGATGTATGAAGCGATCAAAGCTGCAATTCAAGCCGAGCAGAAGGGAACGGCGGCGGCAAAATGATTCTCTACTACGATCAAAACGGGCTGTCATTCGGGATGAATTTATCCCCCACCTTACGCTGTCATTCCGAGCGAAGAAGATCATTCGCTGGCGAACGATCTTCGCAGTCGAGGAACCTGTTTTTATTCCCGGTAAACGCCGCTTGCGATCGGCAAAATCGAACTCATCGTCGAGGTGCGCTCAACTTTGTGGCCCCGACTCGTTACCAAATGGCAATACATGTCTAACTTCTCCATCATCGGCAAACCCATCGCCATGGTCGACGCCGCTGGCAAGACCACCGGCGCAGGCAAATACACCGACGATCTTTCGCTTCCCGGCATGCTGACGGGCAAAATTCTGCATTCGCCGCATCCGCACGCGCGGATCAAATGCATTGATACCAGCCGGGCTGAGAAACTCGACGGCGTTGTCGCGGTCGTCATCGGATCAGACGCTCCCAATCCTTACGGCATTCTTCCCGTCGGGCACGACGAGCACGCACTTGCCATCGACAAGGTCCGTTACGTCGGAGACAACGTGGCCTGCGTCGCTGCGGAAGACGAGGCCACAGCCGAGCGTGCTCTTGAACTGATCGACGTTGAATACGAACTCCTGCCGGCCTACTTCGATCCCGAAGATTCGATGAAGGCCGAACGCGATTTAATTCACGACAACAAGCCGCACAACATCGAAAAGGACTACCACCACGCGTTCGGAGATCCAGACAGAGGCTTCGCTGAAGCAGACCACATCGAGGAGGCACGTT
>QHZX01000388.1:0-2554 GCA_003224835.1 Acidobacteriota bacterium
CGTATGGAAGAGCTTTGGAACTCAATCCAGGTGATGTTCAGGCGAAGCGCGCACTGGAGGGTTCCGCACTTCCCGATAGTCCGACACCGGGTGCAAAGGCCACTTCGTCCGACAGTCAAGACGACAAGGCAAAAATCGCGGACTTAGAGGGCTACATCCGTCAGAGCCGATTCCAAGAAGTTGAGCCGCTGCTCACGGCTTACGTTAATCAGCATCCACAATCTGCATGGGGCTGGTATGCGCTGGGCTACAGTCAGTTTGCTCAAAAAAAAGTTGGCGAGTCGATTCGGTCGATGGCTAAGTCCCTTCAGTTGGACATTCGGAATTCAGAAGCGCACAAAATCCTTGGCCGCGACTTGATGATCGTCGGTAGATTCGATGCTGCGCAAACTGAGTTTGAGCAAGGAATTCGGTATGATCCGAAGTCCGCCGAAATTCACTATGACCTCGGAAAGCTATTCTCCATCCAGGACAACTGGGAGGGTGCGCGTAAACAATTTGAGGAGGCCCTGCGCATTGATCCATCGCACATTGAGTCGATGGATGCGCTCGGTCTGACGCAAGAGGCGCTGGGCGATGATGCTGGCGCTGTCGAGAGCTACCATAAGGCAATCGCGCTGAATGAACAACGGCACGGAAATTTCGTTGCGCCGGATGTGAACCTAGGCGCCTATTACAACCGGACCGGCGATTCTGAGAAGGCGATGGAACTGGCGAAGAAGGCGCTGCAACTGGATCCAAAAGCTGATAAGGCCTGGTTCCAAAAGGCTAGGGCTGAGGAGCACCAAGAGCGATTGCGAGACGCCGCTGATTCCCTGAACCACGCCATTTCACTCAATCCGCGGTCGTCTTCTTATTATTATGTGTTAGCTGGCATATACCGGCGGCTAGGCCAGGGGGACGAGAGTCGGAAGGCACTGGATTCGTTCACTCGTCTTGACCGGGAGAACAACCAATTGGAAAAAATGCGCCGGAGCATGTCCAAGCCAAACGGGGCCCCACCGCCTGGGGGTCAGCGTGAGTAGTGGCTCCGGCGTGCTGCGGTCGCGCCGAGAGTTCATAAAGATGTTAGGGCGGACCGGAGCGGTGCTGCCGTTCGCATTAAGCGCCGAAGCCTTGCTCGTTGCTCAGCCGAACATTGCGCCAATGTTCACTGACGTTACTTCTTCAGCCGGCCTGGTCCACGCCAGGAACATTTCCGGCGATCCTAATAGTAAGCAACTTCTTCTAGAAGAAATGGGCTGCGGTGCGGCGTTCTTCGATTACGACAACGATGGTTGGCTCGATATTTTTCTGGTAAACGGCACGAGCTTTGATCCAGCAAATCGCGACATAAGTCCCACGAGCTACTTGTTTCATAACAACCGCGACGGAACCTTCACGGACGTAACAGCTACGGCCGGCCTCACCCGTTCCGGATGGGGACAGGGTTGCTGCGTCGGAGATTATGACAACGATGGCTTCGACGACCTTTTCGTTTCTTACTTCGGTCGGAATGTGCTTTACCACAACAATGGTGACGGCACATTCACGGATATATCCGATAAAGCGGGAGTCGCAGGATCGGGAGACCGCTGGGGTGCCGGATGTTGTTTTTTGGATTATGACCGCGATGGTCGCCTCGACTTGTTTGTAGCCAATTACGTGAGATTTGATCCCGCCCAGGCTCCCAAGCTGGGGCAATCCGCCTACTGTCGTTACAACGACATTGGAGTGCCATGCGGGCCACTGGGATTTGCGGGCGGCACGAACATTCTGTACCGGAATCGGGGTGACGGAACATTTAGTGACGTTTCGGAAGAGTCGGGCATTTCCAATCCGCGTGGGGCTTCAACGATGGTGTTCGTCGGAAGTAATTGGCAACCGAGGGGTTCATACGGAATGGGTGCGGCCGCGGCTGACTTTGACAACGACGGATGGCCGGACATCTACGTGGCCTGCGACAGCGCTCCCAGCCTGCTCTATCGCAATAATCATGACGGCACGTTCCGGGAAATCGGAGTCCCATCAGGGTGTGCGTTCGATGAGAATGGCGTCGCGTTATCTGGTATGGGCGTTGCAGTGGCCGATTACGATGGCGACGGATGGCTGGATATTGCGCGCACTAACTTTTCGGAACAGGTGACCTCTTTATATCGGAACTACGGGAACGGTGCGTTCGAAGATGCAAGTGCCAGGGCCGGATTGGGCATCAACCGCAAATATCTGGGCTTTGGTGTTGGATTTTTGGATTATGACAACGACGGCTGGAAAGACTTATTTCTGGCAAACGGCCATGTGTACTCTCAGATCGCTAACCGGAAGCTACATATCAACTATAAACAACGCAAAGTGTTGTACCGAAACTTGGGAAACGGCCGCTTCGAAGATGTGTCCTTGACAGCCGGGCCAGCAGTGCGAGACGAAAACCTTGCCCGTGGATGCGCCTTTGGCGACTTCAATAACGACGGATATGTCGATGTGATCGTTAATAACCTGGACGGGCCGCCTTCGCTTCTACGCAATGATGCCGGAAACAAGAACAACTGGATTATGGTGAAGTGTTTGGGCACCC
>QHZX01000388.1:2563-5468 GCA_003224835.1 Acidobacteriota bacterium
CGTCTTCATTTTGGTCTGGGCACGGCGAAGAAGGTGGAGACTATTGAGATCTCGTGGCCCTCGGGCTTAAAAGACAATCTCAAGGACCTGCCGGTAAACCAGCTCTTGATCGTTCAAGAAACAAAAGGGATTGTGGACAGCAAGAAATTTCGGCGAACCCCGGCATGATGCGAATCGTACTCCGCGGAATGATCACGCCTCTGCTCGTACTCTTACTTATGGGTGCCACTTCCACCTCGGAAGTACAGTTCGTCGATGTTACTCAGCAGAGCAAGGTGGATTTCAAGCAGGAGAACTCTGCCACCTCAAATAAATACCTGATCGAGACGATGGGAGGGGGCGTAGCGCTTTTGGATTACGACAACGATGGACGTCTTGACATTTTTTTCACCAATGGCGGCCAGATCGACGATCCCATGCCAGACGGTAAAACGCTCGACAAATCTGACAAAAGATTTTGGAACCGTCTGTATCACCAAAATGCTGATGCCAAATTCACTGACGTGACGGAGAGAGCCGGTCTTAGTGGAATGCCACAGGGTTTTTATAGCATGGGCGTTGCGGTTGGAGACTACGATAACGACGGCTTTGAGGATATTTATGTGACCGGCTTTGGAGGCAACATCCTCTACCACAATAACGGGAACGGCACCTTTACTGATATGACAAAGAAGGCAGGAGTAAGTGCTGGCGGATGGAGCGCGAGCGCGGGATTCTTTGACTATGACAATGACGGCAAATTGGACCTGTTCGTCACACGTTACCTGGATTGGAACTTTAAGACCAACCGCTATTGCGGAGAGAAGAGGCCCGGTTATCGCGCGTACTGCCATCCTGATAACTACGACAGCATGACCGACGTCCTTTATCACAACAATGGAGACGGCACTTTCACCGATGTTTCCGGAAAGGCGGGCATTGCGAACCCGCACGGCAAGGGATTGGGTGTTGCCTTTGCTGATTACGACGGAGATGGATATACGGACATCTTCGTTGCCAACGATTCTGTGCAGTGTTTCCTGTACCACAACAACGGAAAAGGAACGTTTACTGAAGTCGGTCTGCTCGCGGGCGTGGGATACAACGAAGATGGCAAAACTTTCGCCGGTATGGGTGTGGACTTCAGCGACTATGACAACGACGGTCTGCCTGATCTCGTCATCACAGATCTCTCAAACGAAAGATATCTCCTCTTCCATAACAATGGCGATGGCTCCTTTCGCGATGCGACGAACCAGTCAGGTATGGGCAGCGCTACGTTGTCGTTTTCAGGCTGGAGCACTCATTTTTTTGATTTCGATAGTGACGGATGGAAAGACTTATTCGTTGCTCAGTCACACGTGATGGATACGATCGAGAAGACTTCCCCGAACTTGCGATATCTTGAGCCGCCACTGTTGCTGCGTAATCAGTCTGGACACTTCGGTAGAGTCCTGGCCGGCGAGGTGTTTCAACGCGCGTGGGCTGGCCGCGGCGCTGCTTTTGGCGATCTTGATAACGATGGCGATGTTGATATCGTGGTCAGCAATGTTGGGCAGAAGGCTTACGTACTACGAAACGAGGGCGGCAACGGAAAAAATTGGGTAGGAATTGAGACTGTCGGCTCGAGATCGAATCGGGACGGGATTGGTGCGCGAATAAAAGTTGTGTCTCCCTCCGGATTAACCCAGTTCTACACCGTCAATACTGCCGTCGGCTATCTGTCCGCCAGTGACAAGAGGGTGATCGCGGGATTGGGAGATGATCCGACTGCAAAGCTAATCGAGATCCGATGGCCTTCAGGCATCGTTCAGAAGTTCGAGAACGTTAAAGCTCGTCAATTTTTGAAGGCGGTCGAACCCGCCCAATGATCACTCGCAGAAAAATTATCGCTACACTCGCGAGCACAGCGGGTGGCGTATTGCTCAGCCCAAATACCATGTTTGGCCAGGGAGTTTCGTCTCGCGGAGTTAAGGCACAACCTCGCGGCAAGCCCTCTGGGCGTCCTTTTCTGGCTCGATTCACTGACGCGGCCAAGCAAGCTGGGCTCACGCAACCCCTTATCTATGGTGCCGTAGAGAATAAGAGCTACATCATCGAGGTAGTCGGGTGCGGGGTCGCATTCATTGACTTCGATAATGATGGCTGGCTAGACCTGTTTGTTCTCAACGGTACTCGATTGGAAGGAGATCCGTCGGGAACGACGAACCGCCTCTACAAAAACAATCGCGACGGAACGTTCACGGACGTGACCGCCAAGTCAGGGCTGGTGCGTGCTGGTTGGGCATCGGCGGTCACCGTGGGTGATTATGACAATGATGGCTTCGACGATCTCTTTATTACTTATTACGGCCATAATGTGCTCTACCATAATAATGGGAATGGAACATTCACCGATGTAACTGCACGGGCGGGGCTAGGCCAAAACCTAGTCCGCTATGGTTCCGGATGCACGTGGGTGGATTATGACCGCGATGGGCGACTCGATCTATTCGTAGCCAATTACCTGGACACAACTCTCGAGAAGCTGCCCAAGCCCGGAGAAAACCCCGACTGCACCTGGAAGGGAGTTGCAGTGAACTGTGGCCCTCGCGGCCTCCCTGCCGGCTTTGTTCAACTCTTTCACAATGACGGGGACGGCACGTTTACAGAGGTGAGTAAGTCATCCGGGGTCGCAGCCGCATCCGGCTCATATCCAATGACTGCGGTCGCAGCAGACTTTGACAATGATGGGTGGCCTGATATTTATGTCGCCTGCGACTCCACACCAAGCTGGCTCTTTCGAAACCAGCACGATGGGACATTTCGCGAAGAGGCTCTTGAGCGTGGAATAGCGCTCAGCGAAGATGGCATGGAACAGGCAGGGATGGGCGTCGGAGTTGGTGATTACGATCTCGACGGGAACCTGGACCTTTTTAAGACCAAT